>NZ_JBBWCB010000021.1:0-60817 GCF_039888995.1 Pseudomonas rossensis
ATGATGGTCAGCGGATGGACGAAGCTCTCGTAAAGCACGCCGAGAATGATGTACACCGCCACCAACGCCGCCAGGATCAGCCATGGCTGGCTGGCCAGCGAACTCTGGAACGCCTGGGCCGCGCCCTGGAAGTTGCCGCTCATGGCGGCCGGCATGCCGATTTCGGCCTTGGCCTGGTTGAGCATGATCACCGCATCGCCCAGTGCCACACCGGGCGCGAGGTTGAACGATAGGTTGGCGGCGGGGAACATGCCGTCATGGGCGATGGACAGCGGACCGACGGTGGGCGCATCGAATTTGGCCAGCGCCGACAGCGGCACCATTTCCCCGCTCAGCGGCGAGCGCAGGTAGAAATAGTTGAGGCTTTCAGCCTTGCCGCGCTGCTTGGTGTCCAGTTCCAGAATCACGTTGTATTGGTTGATCTGAGTCTGGAATTCATTGATCTGCCGCTGGCCGAAGGCGTCGTACAGCGCTTCATCGACATCGCTGGCGGTCAGGCCGAAACGCGCGGCGGCGCTGCGGTCGATGCTGATGTGGGTGATGCTGCCGCCCAGTTGCAGGTCGTTGGAAATGTCGCTGAACGCCGGGTTGGCGCGCAGTTTTTCCGTCAGGCGCTGGGTCCAGGTGCTGAGGGTCGCGCCGTCGTTGCTCTTGAGCACGTATTGGTACTGCGCGCGGCTCGGGCCGGAGCTGAGGTTGATGTCCTGCCCGGCGCGCAGGTACAGCACGATGCCCGGGACTTTCATCAGTTGCGGACGAATCCGGTCAATGAACTGGCTGGCGGAGACGTCGCGGTCGCCGCGCTTTTTCAGGGAGATCCAGAAGCGACCGTTGGCGATGGTCTGGTTGCTGCCGGAGACGCCGACCGAGTGGGAAAACGCCGCGACCGCCGGATCTGCGGCGACGATTTCGGCCATCGCCAGGTGTTTTTTCACCATGTCGCCGTAGGAAATATCGGCGGCCGCTTCGGTGGTGCCGAGGACGAAACCGGTGTCCTGCACCGGGAAGAAGCCCTTGGGGATAAAGATGTAACCGGCAATCGCCAGGCCCAGAGACAGGCAGAACACCCCGATCATCAGCTTCTGGTGGGCTAGGGCGCGGCGTAGAAGTTTTTCATAGCCTGTCAGCAAGCGTTCGCCAAACGTAGGTTTGCTGTGGGCGTGATGCACCGGCGCGCGCATGAACAGCGCGGCAAGCGTTGGCGCCAAGGTCAGTGAGACCACCACCGAAATCATGATCGTCGAAGTGGCGGTCAGGGCGAATTCCTTGAACAGCCGCCCGACCACGCCGCCCATGAAGAGCAACGGAATAAACGCCGCCACCAGCGAAAAGCTGATGGAGACGACGGTGAAACCAATCTCGCCGGCACCTTTGATCGCCGCCTCGCGCATGCCGTCGCCAGCCTCAAGGTGACGGTGAATGTTCTCCACCACCACAATCGCATCGTCGACCACAAACCCCACGGCCACCACGATCGCCACCAGCGTCAGGTTGTTCAGGCTGAAACCCATGATGTACATCAGGGCGAAACTGGCGATCAGGGACACACCGAGCACCGACGCCACGATCAGGGTCGCTGACAATTGCCGCAGGAACAGCGCCATCACCGCCACCACCAGCATGATCGCGATCAGCAGGGTGACTTCCACCTCATGCAGCGAAGCGCGGATAGTCTGGGTGCGGTCGATCAACACCTTGACCTGCACCGAGGCCGGCAGCATGGCTTCCAAACCGGGCAAGGCGGCCTGGATGCGATCCACGGTTTCGACGATGTTGGCGCCCGGTTGCCGGGAAATCACCAGGTTCACCCCAGGTTTATCACCGGCCCAGGCTTGCACGTAGGCATCTTCCGAACCGTTGACGACTTTGGCCACATCCTTGAGGTGAACCGGGGCACCGTCCTTGTAGGAAACGATGAGTTGGCTGTATTCCTCAGGATGGAACAACTGGTCGTTGGTCGACAGCGTCGAAATACTCGACTCGCCGTACAACGCACCTTTGGCCAGGTTGAGGCTGGTGTTCTGGATCGCCAGACGAATGTCCGCCAGCGTCAGGCCGATGGCAGCGAGCTTGTCCGCCGAGGCCTGTACGCGGATCGCCGGACGTTGCTGGCCGGTGATGTTGATTTGTCCTACGCCGTCGATCTGACTGATCTGACGGGCGAGCAGGGTTTCCACCAGGTCACTGACTTCGGTGCCGGGCATTTGCGGTGAGTTGATGCTGAGGATCAGCACCGGGCTGTCGGCCGGGTTGACCTTCCTCCAGGTCGGCAGGTTCGGCATGTCTTTGGGCAGTTTGCCGGCGGCGGTGTTGATCGCGGCCTGCACTTCCTGAGCGGCGGTGTCGATGCTTTTGTCGAGGGTGAATTGCAGGGTCAGGTTGGTCGAGCCCAGTGCGCTGCTCGAGGTCATCTGGGTCACGCCGGGGATGGCGCTGAATTGCACTTCAAGCGGCGTGGCCACCGATGAAGCCATGGTCTCCGGGCTGGCACCGGGTAATTGCGCGGCCACCTGAATGGTCGGAAATTCTGCTTCCGGCAACGGCGCGATGGGCAGGCGCGGGAAGGCGATAACACCGAGCAGCACCAGTGCAAAAGTCAGCAGGATCGTCGCCACCGGATGGTCGATGCACCAGGCAGAGACCGAGCCATGGCCCTTCATGGTTTCGGCTCCGATTGGACCACTTGCGGCGGGTCAGTCACTACGTGCACCGTCGAGCCGGGCTTGAGCCGCGACTGGCCGTCGCTGACCAGCACGTCGCCCGGTTTAACGCCTTTGATGATGTCCTGGCCGCTGCCTTGATAGACCATTTGTACTGTGACGGTTTCGACCTTGTCGCCGTTGACCCGGTACACGAAATGTTGATCGAGACCGCGTTGTACGACGGTGGGCGGCACCACCAGCGCATCTTTATCCAGCGCTGTCTGAATTTTTACCGTCACCAGCAGACCCGGCCAGAGTTTCTGCCCGGGGTTGTTGAATTCAGCTTTGGCGCGAATGGTCCCGGTGTTGGCGTTGATCTGGTTGTCGATCAGGGTCAAATGACCTTCGCCGAGCAGGTTGCCGGTTTCGCCGTCAGTGTCGGCGCCGATGTAGGCCTTCACTTTTGCACGTTGTGGGTCGCCGATCAGACCCTGGAGGGTCGGCAGCATTTGCTGTGGCAGGGAGAACTCCACGGCGATCGGGTCGATCTGGGTCACCGTGAACAGGCCTTGAGCGTCGGTCATGCGCAGGAAGTTGCCTTCATCCACTGTGCGAATACCGACGCGACCGGTCACCGGGGAGCGAATCTGTGTGTAGGAGAGCTGCACCTGAGCGGCGTCGATCGAGGCCTGGTTACCTTGGGCGGTGGCTTTGAGTTGGTTGACCAACGCCTGTTGCTGGTCATAAGTCTGTTTGGAAACGCCGTCGTCCACGCTCAATAACTTGTAACGCTTGAGGTTGACCAGCGCGACTTGCAATTGCGCCTGACTTTCGCCCAATTGCGCTCGTGCCTGATCGAGACTGGCGCGGATCGAGCGGTCATCGATGGTGGCCAACAGGTCGCCTTTGTTCACCGGTTGGCCTTCCTTGACCAGGATTTTGGTGAGGATGCCGTCGATTTGCGGACGCACTACCACGCTGTGCAGCGACAGCACCGAGCCGATGCCGCTGACGTAGCGGGGGACATCTTTTTCGACGACGTTCACTACCCGAACGGGGATAGCAGAGGGCGCGGTCAGTGTGGTGGTCGCGGGCTTGATGGCGTACCACAGGCCCAGCGCTGCCAGAACGATCAGAAGGGCTGCGAGCAGGGCGGGTTTTTTCTGAATTCGCATGCGAGTGGGGCGCCGGAGCTGGATGGTCGGATTTTTTTCAGGTTGATACCTTCCTTTATAAACCTGTTCGCCCGTCAGGAAGGTGACTGCTAACTGACGGTGCTGTCAGTTTGGACCTCTGCGGGTCGACGCCGATCCCCTGTAGATACCGTCTTGACCCTCACCGACCAAGACACAAAACCCGACGGACTCGCTTGCGGCTTGAAGCTTGCTGCTTCCGACACAGGTATACTGCCGCCTTTCGCGGCTCGCTGACCGGGCCCGACTCTATTGCATCACCCGGAGCTTTCATGACTTCCCCGACACAACCGCCGGTTGCCGACGCTTTGAGCGACGACCAGGCAGACCTGCCAGACAGCGTCGACTCCAGCGCAGACAGCGAAACCAAAGCCGAGATCCCGGCGTTCAAGTTCCCGTTCAAGCCGGGCGACCTGGCCGCAGCGAAGAACGCCAGTCAGCCCTGGTACAAGAATGGCGCCAAGAACGGCCATGCCAAGACCCCCGGCGCTGCGCCTCCCGGCACTCGTCGCTCGATGGGTAAACGCTGACTGTCAGGCGTTTTGTTGACCGGTAATTGTTTCTCCTGTTTTTGAGACAGTTCCCACAAGGATGAGCGATTCGTCCTCTGGGGAAAAGGTGGCCGCTCGTCGAAGATTCATACCCGTGAATTCTTGATGAAGGCCGCCGAAATGACTCTGGTAAAAACCCTCTCTCTACTGTCGCTGGTGGCCCTGACCACTGGCTGCATGTCGTCTGCGCCCGATCCACAGATCCGTTTCGGCGTCGAAGCGCTGGTTCCGCCGTTCGAGAGCCGTAACGACAAGGGTGAGCTGGTCGGATTGAATATCGAGTTGGGCAACGCGCTGTGTGCCGAACTCAAATCCCGCTGTGTCTGGGTCGACCAGGATTACGCCACCAATATTCATGCCCTTGAAGTCAACCGTTTCGACGTGATCATGCCGATGACCGCCACCTCTGCGCGTCGCGAGCGGGTTGATTTCACCGAAAACCTGTATCCCTTGAGTAACCGTCTGGTGGCTCGCGTGGGCTCGAATCTGCAGCCGGATGCGCAATCACTCAAGGGCAAGCGTGTCGGCGTCCTTGCGGGCACAAGTCGCGAGGCTTTCGCCAAGGCTCGCTGGGCGGCGGCCGGGGTGACGGTGCGCAGTTTCAGTTTCAACAACCATTTGGTCGCCAGCCTGTTGGCGGGTGATATCGATGCAACCCTGCAAGACTCGATTGAAATTACCCAAGCGTTATTAAGTCTGCCCCAAGGGCAAGCTTTCGAGTTTGCCGGTGCCCCTCTCAAGGACTCCATGCTGGGCAGTGGCGTGGCCATGGCTGTGCGAAAAACCGACACCCTGCTGCGCGATAACCTGAATGCGGCGCTCGAGCGTCTTAAGCAAAATGGCCAGTACCAGGCGATTACCCAGCGTTATTTGCCACCCGCAGCACCGGAATCACCGCGCTACTTTCCGAATGAGGAAGGTCTGGCATTCTCCGATGCGGTGCAGATCGGCGAGACCCTTTACCTTTCCGGGGTGCTCGGCCTAGGGGCTGATGGTGAACTGGTGAAGGGCGGCATCGGCCCGCAGACGACCCAGGTCATGGAGAACTTGCGTACCGCGCTGCAACGCAGCGGTTCGTCCCTGGCTCAAGTGGCCAAATGCACGGTCATCCTTGCCGACATAAGGGATTTTTCCGCCATGAATGCTGTGTATCGCAGTTTCTTTCCGGCGGATCGTTTGCCCGCACGTACGACATTTGCCGGCAAGTTGGTCGAGAACGCGCGGGTAGAAGTGGAATGTCTGGCGGTGACGGCCAGCTAATTCTTTTGACGACGAGCCACTGCGCAACGGGATTGCGCAGTGGTTCCGAAGTCATGCGTCTTAGGCTGCCCGCAACGAAATGAACGCGTAATTCTCAGGAGCATCAGTCGCCACATGCGCCCCGGCCGCCTGCACCTGCCCGGCGATGTCCTCGCCCGACACATGAAACAACCAGTCAGCGCCTGACTCAGCCAATGGCTGCGCCGCAACCTGATCGATGACACTCGCAAACGCGGTCATGTCCGGCAGATAAGCAGTAAAGCCATCGCCCTTCAGTGCTGTAGTCCGAATCCCCAACAACGCGCAAATCGCATCCTTGGTCCGAATGTCATCGCGATCAGCCTGACGGGAGCGCTGGATTAATCCGACCAGTTCCTGATCCACCAATTCACCACCGACAATCAGATCCGGTCCCGTTTCCCACGACTCGGGAGGACATTCCTTCACGGCAATGTTCAGGGGGATGTGCGGATTGATTTCCATCGGGTAGATGCGGCACACCAACGGTCGGCGTTCGTAGATGCGGCAGAGGTTGTCTTCGTCAAGATTCCGGCAAGGACCGACGTTGTAGGCGGCAAAGGTGATGGCGATGTACGCCTCGGATGCGCCGCTTCGAACCCTCACCGAACGGCGTTCGGCGTGTTCGCGTTGCTGCACTGGCAGGCCCAGGCCATTGCCCAGGAAACCTTCCACCAGCACGATCACCTGACCACCATCGGCCGCCCACATCCGGGCTTCGGGCAGGGTCAGGGGCACGTGGTGGTCGTTGCAGCATTTGCCACAACCTACGCAGGAAAACGTCGTATTCATTGAACGGCCAGTCGCATAAAAGGACATGAAACGGCGACAGAATGCCGCCGCAAAGGCCACTGTCGAAGCAAGTTATGCGCCAGTCACTGTGCCTTGGTGGTGGGGCGGATGGAGTCCCATTCGGTGACGTAAGCGGTTTTGCTTTTCTTGTTGTACAGACACAGTTCGGTGCCTTGCTGGCCTTTCATGTGTTTTTGCGGGTATTGGCCTTGCAACAGAAGTGCGGTGTAGCCAACCCGGTCATCGAACTGCGCGGCATTGCCCACGGGTTTGGCATTCTTCAGGCCGCTGGCCTTGGTGCAACTGGCGAGCACGGCTTTGTCGTAGGCGGCCCAGGCGTCGGGGCTGGAGGCGTGGGCCTGGGAGGCGAGAGCGGTGAGGCAGAGGAGGGTCAGGGTTGAGGCTTTCATGTTCTGGCATCCGTGGGTGGGTATTGACCAAGGTCTGAGTATGTCAGGCCGGAACCGGTTCCCGGCGGACCACGCGCATTCCGGCGTTTTCATACAAACGCTGCGCCCGAAGGTTGTCTTCCAGCACCTTCAAATCCACAAAACCTTCGCGTCGTTGCTGAAATATCTTGAAAGCATGTAGCAGCAACGCACGTCCTAATCCTTGCCCCTGAGCTCGTGGATGCACTACCAGGTTTTTGATGTAGGCACTTGTCCAGCACTGGCAAACACCCACAATACCTTCGGCATCCAGAGCGATGAAGCACAGGGTCGGGTCGTATTCCGGATCGGTTTCAAATCGCTGCTGCCAGACGTCCAGGGCCGGCACGCGACCGCCACCGTCCTGATAGCCCAGTTCCATCAAACGATGAACGGCGTCTGCCAGATCGGGGCGGTATTCGCTGAGGACGATTTCCTGAGGCCAAGCGATCGCAGGCACACCTTCAGCAAGGTTGCGCCGCATCAGAAAGCAGAAGTCCTCGGCCAAGACTCAATGACCTTGTTCAGCGACAGCCTTGGCCGCTTCGATCAGGCACTTGGTCAGTTCTGGCGAGGAGAACTTGGTCAACACCGCGTTCGCGCCGGCAAGACGGGCCTTTTCGCTGTTCATCGCGCTGTCCAGAGAGGTGTGCAGCAGCACATAGAGGTGCGAGAAGTCCGGGGTTTCGCGCAGGGTTCGGGTAAATGCGTAACCGTCCATCTCCGACATTTCGATGTCCGAGACGATCAGGTTGATCTGCTGGGCCGTGCCTTGCAGGTCCAGCAGGCAGTCGATGGCTTCCTTGGCACTGCGCGCGGTGTGGCATTGCAGGCCGAGGTTGCGCAAGGTGTGAACCGATTGCTGCAACGCCACCTGGCTGTCATCGACCACCAGAATCCGCGCGTTGCCGAGTACTTCGGCGTCCTCCATGCTCAGTTCGGTCGGGGCCGTTTCGATCTGCGCCGGGGCGATGCCATGGATCACTTTTTCGATGTCCAGCACCTGTACCAACGTGCCGTCGACCGAGGTCACGCCAGTGATGTACGAGCGCACGCCGCCAGAGCCAAAGGGCGGCGGACGGATGTCGGTGGTCAGGCAGTGGACGATCTTGCTCACCGCCTGAACGTGCAACCCCTGCTTGGAGCGGCTGACATCGGTGACGATCAGGCAGCCACCGTTCGGGTCTTCCAGCGGTCGTTCGCCGATGGCACGGCTGAGGTCGATCACCGACAACGAGGCACCGCGCAGGGTGGCGATGCCTTTGACGTGGGGATGCGACTCCGGCAGTTTGGTCAGCGGTGGACAGGGAATGATTTCACTGACTTTCAGCAGGTTGATCGCCATCAGCTTGCCGCTGCGCAAGGTAAACAGCAGAAGCGAAAGTGAGTCTGCGCGGGCTTTGTTTGAAGACATAAAAACCTTCTGTGGAAAAAGGTGATGGGCGACCGCGAGGATCGCCAACAGCTATCGATGCCGGGTTATCGACTTGTTGCGGGCAGGCTTTAGGGTTATTCCCCGGTATTGCCGACCAACGCGATCCTAAGTAGCAGCTGCCGAAGGCTGCGTTCGGCTGCGTAGCAGTCGTAAACCCTGTCCCCGGTGCATCAGATACAACACGGTGAATCGTTTGGCGAGGACTTCGTCCTCGGACGCAGCCTTCGGCAGCTGCTACAGGAGATCGGGTTATTTCATGCCCAGGCGTTTGGCCATTCTTCCAAGATTCGCCCGATCCAAGCCTAGCTCACGCGCCGCACTCGCCCAATTGTTATGGTGCCGTTCCAGACAGGCGTTGATCAGTCGACGCTGATAATCCTCGGTCGCCACCCGCAAGTCTCCCGAGACCAAAGCAGCAGGGCTGACAGGGGCTGGCTCGGTTGCAAGCTCAACGCTGCCATTGGGCAAATCCAGATCCGCCGCGCTCAAGCTGAGAATCTTCGGCCGCTCCTTGCAGTTACCCAGTGCTTTCAAGGCACTGCGGCCAATCAAGTGCTCCAGCTCCCGCACATTGCCCGGCCATGCGTACGCCAGCAATGCAGCCTGCGCATCGCTGTTCAGGCGCAGGCTGTTGAGGCCCATGCGAGAGCGGTTTTGCTCCAGGAAGTAGCCGCTGAGCAGCAGCACATCCCGCCCACGATCACGCAGTGCTGGCACCAGCAACGGATAAACGCTCAGGCGGTGATAGAAGTCGGCACGGTAGCGGCCACTGCGCACTTCCTCGGCCAGGTCGCGGTTAGTCGCGGCGATCAGACGCACGTCCACCTGGTGTTCTTTATCCGACCCCAATCGCTGCAGCTGACCACTTTGCAGGACTCGCAGCAATTTGGCCTGGACGGTCAGGGACAGCTCACCGACCTCATCGAGAAACAGCGTGCCGCCATTGGCCAGTTCAAACTTGCCGCGCCGATCGTTCATCGCGCCGGTGAAGGCGCCGCGGACGTGGCCGAACAATTCGCTCTCCACCAGCGTGTCCGGCAGCGCGGCGCAGTTGAGGCTGATGATCGGCTTGTCGGCCCGGGGCGATGCGGCGTGGATGGCTTGGGCGACCAGTTCCTTGCCGACCCCGGTTTCGCCGGTGATCAGCACGGTAAGATCGCTGCCGCCCACCAGATTGATTTCTTCCACCAGCCGTTTGTGGGCCTTGCTCTGGCCAATCATCTCGCGGTTCTGCTGGCCGCTGGCTTGTCGGTAAACCTCGGCACGCTGATGTTCGTCTTCGACACGATTGGCCAGGCGTTCGATGCGCTCGGCGGCGTTGACCGTGGCGGCGGCGAGGCTGGCGAAAGCTTCCAGGGCGTCCAGCTCGATCGGTTCGAAGCGCTCCGGATCGAGTGCGTCGAGGGTCAGCAAACCCCATGGACGCTCGTCGATAAACAGCGGGCAACCCATGCAGTCGTGGACTTCCAGATGATCGTCAAGGCCATCGACCAAGCCGTCGTAAGGGTCGGGCAAGTCGCTGTCGGCGGCGAAACGGGTCGGACCGTGGCTGCTGAGCAGCGCTTCGAAACGCGGGTGTTCGCTGACTTTGAAGCGTCGGCCGAGGGTGTCGGTACTCAGCCCGTCGACGGCCAGTGGCACCAGCCATTCGCCATCAAGTCGCAGCAGGGCGGCAGCGTCGCACGGGAGCAAGGCGCGCATGGCTTCGAGCAAGCGCCGATAGCGTTCGCCTTCGGGGAGTTCGCGGGAGAGGTCGGAGACCAGTGGCAGCAGGGTGGTGAGCAAGGCTTTTGCAGTCATAGTGACTCCATGTAGTCGGTATGACTATAAGTCAGTGTGTGTCGATATGACTATAAAGAACTTAACTAATTGATTTATAGGGTTTTATTTTCTGGCACGGAAACTGATAAGTACAAGACAGTCAGTTAGCAACCCAAGTAGATCAGGAGTCGCCTTATGCTTAGCGTTCAAGACCGTGCAATCGTCAAATCCACCGTGCCCTTGCTGGAAAGCGGTGGCGAAGCATTGATCACTCATTTCTACCGCATGATGCTGTCCGAGTACCCGGAAGTTCGCCCGCTGTTCAACCAGGCTCACCAGGCCAGCGGTGATCAGCCGCGCGCCCTGGCAAACGGTGTCTTGATGTATGCGCGGCACATTGACCAACTCGACCAGTTGGGCGACCTCGTGGCCAAGATCATCAACAAGCACGTGGCCCTGCAAATCCTCCCGGAACATTACCCGATTGTCGGCACCTGCCTGCTGCGAGCCATCTCCGAAGTGCTGGGCGACGAGATCGCCACACCTGAAGTGATGGCCGCCTGGGGGGCTGCTTACGGTCAACTGGCCGACATCCTGATCGGCGCCGAAACCAGCATCTACGACCAAAAGGAACAGGCACCGGGCGGCTGGCGCGGGGCGCGGGAATTCATCGTGGTGGACAAGGTCGAGGAGAGTGCGGAAATCATCTCGTTCTACTTCGAACCGGCCGACAAAGGCCCGATTCTGGCGGCAGAGCCAGGCCAGTACATCGGCATCAAACTGATCCTCGATGGCGAAGAGATTCGTCGTAACTATTCGCTGTCTGCCTTGGCGAACCAGGGCCAGTACCGCATCAGTGTCAAGCGTGAAACCGGTGGCCGTGCCTCGAACCATCTGCATGATCAGCTGCATGTGGGCTCCAGCATCCAGCTGTTCCCGCCATCGGGCGAATTCACCCTGACCGAAAGCGACAAACCGTTGGTGCTGATCAGCGGCGGCGTCGGGATCACTCCGACGCTGGCGATGCTCGAAGCGGCGCTGGCGACTGAACGGCCGGTGCACTTTATTCACTGCGCGCGTAACGGTAGCGTTCACGCTTTCCGCGACTGGATCGATGGCCTGGCCGAGCGTCACCCGCAACTCAAACGCTTCTATTGCTACGACGAAGATGATGGCGTGAGCCCGTCGGCGCACAAGGTTGGCCGGTTGAGCCAGGAGCAACTGGGCGAGTGGTTGCCGCAACAGCGTGATCTGGACGCGTACTTCCTCGGGCCTAAAGGCTTCATGGCGGCGGTCAAACGTCACCTCAAAGCGCTGGGTGTGCCGGAGAAGCAAAGCCGTTACGAATTCTTCGGACCGGCTTCGGCGTTGGAGTAACGCTAACGCCGGGTGGTCTGCGGCGAGGGAGCTCAGCCCTTCACTTCCTTCAAGTGTTTGTACACCGTCGCCCGGCCCATGTTCAGCACGTTCGCCACATAGTTGGAGGCGCTTTTACCTTTGAAGGCGCCTTCGGCGTGCAGGGCCAGCACCAGTTCGCGTTTATGGTCGCGGGTCAGCAGGTTCAGGCTCAGCTGACGTTCGCGCAGCCAGGCGTGGAGGAAGGTGTTGATCCGCTCCTGCCAGTCATCGCGAAACAGCGAATCGGGTTGCGGAATCAACTTGCTCGGTGACAGGAACAGATCCAAAGCGGCCTTGGCATTTTCGAACAGCGAAATATTCAGATTGATGCACAGCACCGCCAGCGGACGGCCTTCACTGTCGCGCAGCACGCTGCTCAGGCTGCGAATCTTCTGACCATCCCAATTGAGCTTTTCGTACGGCCCGATGTTTCGTTCGCTGATCTCTTCGCTGAGCATGTCCTCCAGCGCCGAGTCGTCACCAATTTCCCGTTTGGACAAGTTGTTGGCGATGTAGTCGACCTTCTGGGTACGCAGGTCGTGCAGCACCACCTCGGCGTGAGGAAAGAACAACGTGGCGATGGCATCGGCGATCGCGCGGAAGTTATCCAGCGGCGAGCTCTTCAATGCAGAGTCATCACCGACCGGTTCTTGTTCTTGGGCGTTCATAAAGTGGAGCTCCAGACAGCATCAGCGCCCCGTCAAAAAAGGGCGCTGGAAGTTTGCCGCAATCGTGTCGACACGTCACCTGAGTCGCGCGGGGGAGAGCATCTCGGTGTTCAGACCGAAGCGAGTCAGTTGCTCGGGCATGGCTTCACCGCGCACCAGTGCAGCGCTGGCCTGGCCCATGGCCGGCGAGGTCTGGATGCCATAACCGCCTTGTGCCGCTACCCAGAATAACCCCGGCACCTGCGGATCGAAACCGGACAGCAAATCACCGTCGCTCACGAAACTGCGCAAGCCGGCCCAGGTGCGGGTCGGACGGCGGATGGTCAGGGTGGTGGCTTCTTCGATCTGGTAGATGCCCATCGCGATGTCCAGCTCTTCGGGCTGCACGTCGTGCGGTTCTACCGGGTCGGCGTTGGCTGGCGAGCCGAGAAACATCCCCGCGTCGGGCTTCATGTAGAAGGATTCGTCGAGGCTGACCAGCATTGGCCAATGGTGGATGTCCACGCCCTCGGGGCCGGCGAAGATGAACGCCGCGCGCCGCTTGGGTTGCAGGCCCAGTGGTTTGGCACCGGCCAGCTCACCGATTTTGTCGGCCCAGGCGCCTGCCGCGTTGATGATGATCGGGGCGCTGAAGGTCTGACCGTTGGTGTGTACTTGCCAGACACCTTCGGTATCACGGGTCAGGCTCAGGACTTGACTGTCGGTATGAACTTCGCCCTTGTTGCGTCGGATACCGCGCAGGTAACCCTGGTGCAGGGCATCGGTGTCGATGTCGCTGGCGGTCGGGTCATAAATCGCGCCATGGACTTTTTCCCGGCGCAGGATCGGCAAGCGCACGCAGGCTTCATCGGCGCTGAGCAGCTGCATTTCCGGCACCGTGGCTTTGGCGCTCTGGTATTGATTGTTCAGTTCGGCCGGGTCGCCGGTGAAGTCCACGGTCATCTCGCCACGCGGGGTCAGCAGCGGGTGTTCGCAGAAACCGGCCGGCGGCGCGTCGAAGAAGTCGTGGCTGGCTTGGGTCAGCGCCCGAACCTGCGGTGTGCCGTATGCGGCGGTGAACAGTGCAGCTGAACGTCCGGTGGAGTGGTAAGCCGGATGGGACTCGCGTTCGAGCACGATCACTCGGGCGTGCTGCGACAACCAGAAACCGGTGGAAGCACCGGCAATCCCGCCGCCGATGATGATGAAATCTGCCTGGCTCATGAACGTCTCCTGATGGGCGCAAATGCCGAAATTGTAGTGATCCCTTGGGTTTGTGGTGTTAGTGCTGTAGGCGGTAGATGGCATTGGCCAGTGCGATATCTTCCAGGCCCAGACCGATAGAGCGGAAGAACACATGACGGTCGTAGTCGGGGCGCTGGACTTTTTCGCTGAGCAGATCGGGCAGGTCGCCGATGATCGCGTTTTTGTCCCAGCCATGTTGTTCACCGGCAATCAGCATCTCGCCGGCCGAGCCCGGGGTGGTCAGACGATAGTCGCAGAACACTTGCATGTCATTGAGGCTCTGCGGCGGCACCTCGTGGGCACGTGGTGCGTTGGTGCTGATGGAGGTGATCAGCGCCGGTTTGCTCAAGCTTGAAGGGTCGATCACCGGACCTGCGGACGAGGTGCAGAGCATGATCACATCGGCGTCTTGAACCGCTGCTTCACGACTGTCGACGATGGTCAGCCGAGGATCGAGACTTTGGAGCTGTGCCAATACTTCGGGATTCTTGTCGCTCAGGCTCGGCGAGTAGAGGCTGATGCTCTGCCAGTCGCGCAGACCTTTGGCGTAGTGCAAGTGCGCCTGGGCGACCTTGCCGCTGCCGATGATCGCCAGGCGTCGGGCCTTCAGCGGGGCGAGGGCGTCGACCGCCACTGCGGTTGTTGCAGCGGTGCGTGCCGTGGTCAGTTCACCGGCATCGCAGAGCAGCAACGGCTGGCCGGTCCGCATCGACATCAGCAGCGTCCAGGCGGTCACCAGCGGGCCTTGTTCACGCACGATGTACGGCGAGGTCTTGACCCCGTAAACGCCGTCTTCGGCCAGTACGCCCAGATAGTTGATGAAGTCGCCAGCGCCCTGTGGAAACTCCACTAGCTGCTGCGACGGTTGCACAGCTTGCCCGGCGGCCAGGTCGCGGAACAGTTTGCGCAGGATCTGCGGCACGTCGACCTGCGCCAGCAACTCGCTGGCCTGAGGTTGGGTGATCACGTAAGGCGTACTGGACATGGTCGGCTCCGGGAGCTGGAAGTAAACTAATTTGTCCATTATGGACTTTTAGTTATCGCGAGCAAGCTCCTGTTGAAAAAAAGCCGGACGAAAAAAAAGCGCAGTCCGTTTCCGGCTGCGCCTCTTTTAGTGCGTCCCGCGTTACGGGCGCTTGCGCTCAACCGCCCGCAGCAGATGCGTCGGTGGCGTTTCGCAGCTGATCTTGCGACCTAGCAGCGCCTCGATAGACGGTAGCTGGTAGGAATCATCTTCACCGGCAAAACTGATGGACACGCCATCGGCGCCGGCACGACCGGTACGGCCGATGCGGTGCACATAATCGTCCGGGACTTCCGGCAGGGTGAAGTTGATCACGTGGCTGATGCCGTCGATGTGAATGCCGCGACCGGCAACATCGGTGGCGACCAATACGCGGATCTTGCCTTCGCGGAAACCTTCCAGGGTCTTGATGCGCTTGTGCTGCGGCACGTCGCCGGACAGCTGCGCGGCGTTGACGCCATCACGCACCAGGCGTTCTTCGATGCTTCGCACTTCGTCCTTGCGGTTGGCGAACACCATCACTCGCTCCCAACCGTTGTCGTTGACCAGGTTGTAGAGCAGTTTGTATTTGTCGGCGCCGGCCACGGCGTAGATGTGTTGCTCGACGTTTTCGCTGGCCACGTTCTGCGACTCGATCTCGACGATCGACGGGTCGGTGGTCCATTGCTTGGCCAGGTTCATCACGTCTTCGGTGAAGGTCGCGGAGAACAGCAGCGTCTGACGCTCGTCCTTCGGCGGAGTCTGGCGAATGATCTGACGCACTTGTGGGATGAAACCCATGTCGAGCATCCGGTCGGCTTCGTCCAGCACCATGACTTCGACCATGTCCAGGTGCACGTCACCGCGCTGGTTGAAGTCCAGCAGACGGCCCGGTGTGGCCACGAGGATGTCGCAGTGACGGGCTTCGAGGTGCTTGAGCTGCTTGTCGAAGTCCATGCCACCGACAAACGTCATGACGTTGAGACCGGTGTACTTGGTCAGGTCCGCCGCATCCTTGGCGATCTGCACCACCAATTCACGGGTTGGCGCGATGATTAGCGCCCGCGGCTCACCCATGTAACGCTCTTTGGGCGGCGGGGTTTGCAGCAGTTGGGTGATGATCGAAATCAGGAATGCAGCGGTTTTGCCGGTGCCGGTCTGGGCGCGACCGATGGCGTCTTTGCCCGCCAGGGTGAAGCCAAGCACCTGTGCCTGAATCGGCGTGCAATACGGGAAGCCCAGGTCCTGGATGGCGTGCATCAGTTCGGGGGCGAGTTTGAAATCGTGAAAACGGGTTTTGCCTTCCTGGGGGTCGACGGCGAAGTCTTCGAGTTTCCAAGGGATAACCGGCGCTTTTGGCTTGGCTTCGCGACGCGGTCTGGCAGGTTTCGCAGCTTCGCTGCGCGGTTCTTCAGAGGCTTGAGCCTCAACGGGTTGGACTGCCGGTGTGGTCATCGGCTCGTGCTTCGGTACCGCTACGGCTGCGGTCCGGCCAGACTGATTACCGTCGGTGCGGTGGCTGGGATGGTGAGACGGAGCGTTGGAGACTGGCGCGAGCTGCTCAGTCTCGCTTTTACCGAACATTTTCTTGAGTGCTTTGAGCACGGTCATCTCATCAATTGGTTAAGGAATATACGCCGGCCAGTGTAATGCAAGAATCGGGCGCGGCGTAGTGGGATGGATCAATGGGCTGTTTTTACATACGTGGTTAACGCAAGCGCTCGGCGAGCCAGACGCCGATATCGCGAATTTCCTCGGGTAACACTTCGTGGCCCATTGGGTATTCCTGCCATGTCACGGTGACACCAAGCTGCTTTAAATACTCGTAGGCGGTCCGGCCCATGGAGTTTTGAACGACGTCATCATACTGGCCGTGTAAAGACAGCACCGGAATGCGCTGCTGGCTGGCTGAAAGCTCCAGTTCATCGCTGAAGGTCGGCGCATAAGTAGAGAGGGCAAGTACGCCACCCAACGGCCCCTGCCATTTCAGAAAAGCGGTGTGCAACACCACGGCACCACCCTGGGAAAAACCTGCGAGGAAAATCCGCGATGCGTCTATTCCGCCGGCGTGCTGCTCTTGGATCAATTCAAAGACCCTTTGCGCGGACGCTTCCAGCTGCTCGCGGTTGATCGCGCGCGCCGGGCTCATGGCCAATATGTCGTACCAGCTCGGCATTTCGTAACCACCGTTGATGGTCACGGCGCAGGTCGGTGCCTGAGGGAGAACGAAGCGGGTGGTCAGCAGGGTTTCCTGCAACGCCTCGGCCACCGGCAAGAAGTCGTAGCGATCGGCGCCCAGGCCGTGCAGCCAGATAACGCAGGCGTCTGCGGGCTTGACGGGTTGAAGAATCAAGGGCTCGGTCATGGTTGCTCCAATATTGTGCAGGCGCTCTCATTGGGTGCGAGATCTGAGTGCGCGCCTGGTTGATCAGTTAAGAAGATGTCGCAAGGCTACAAGTTTTGCTATTGACCTGTCGCTCAATCGCTTCGGCGAGCGGTCTGGTACGGGCTTTGCTATGGGAAAACGGTGCAACCCATCTCGCGCCTTGCGGTAACACTATCAGTGTACTGCTGGCGATGGGATAGCAAAGAATCCGGTGATGGATGTTCGCCAGTGGCCGCTACGGGCTTCGCGAACGTGAAAGGGCTACAGCCCGTTCGGCCGATTGGTGAGAAGTGAGTTGTCCATGATGTGGATTTTCTCCTACTAGACTCATAGCGCAGGTCTTACGTCGGTTGACCCCAAAAAAAGCCAACACGGGTCAACAACGCCTCATAAGGGTGCGACTGGACTCAAGCTCCGACACAACAAGAGCAAAACTGGAGGTTTGAATGAAGATGTTGAAATCCACCCTGGCTATCGTGACTGCAGCCGCAGTACTCGGTGTCAGTGGGTTCGCTCAGGCGGGTGCAACCCTGGATGCAGTGCAGAAGAAAGGTTTCGTACAGTGCGGTGTAAGTGACGGTCTGCCGGGTTTCTCGGTTCCGGACTCCACTGGCAAGATCATCGGTATCGATGCTGACGTCTGCCGCGCTGTGGCCGCTGCCGTTTTCGGCGATGCGACCAAGGTCAAATTCAGCCAGTTGAACGCCAAGGAGCGCTTCACCGCGCTGCAGTCCGGTGAAATCGACGTGCTGTCGCGTAACACCACCTGGACCAGTTCGCGCGATTCGGGCATGGGCCTGGTGTTTGCCGGCGTGACGTACTACGACGGCATCGGCTTCCTGGTGAACAACAAACTGGGTGTGAAGAGCGCTAAAGAGCTCGATGGCGCCACCATCTGCATTCAAGCCGGTACCACGACCGAGCTGAACGTTTCCGACTACTTCCGCGGCAACGGTCTGAAATACACCCCGATCACCTTCGACACCTCCGATGAAAGCGCCAAGTCGCTGGAATCCGGTCGTTGCGACGTGCTGACCTCCGACAAATCCCAGCTCTACGCACAACGCAGCAAGCTGGCGACCCCGACCGACTACGTCGTTCTGCCGGAAACCATCTCCAAGGAGCCTCTGGGCCCGGTCGTGCGTAAAGGCGACGAAGAGTGGTTCAGCATCGTCAAGTGGACCCTGTTCGCGATGCTCAACGCTGAAGAAATGGGCATCACCCAGACAAACGTTGAAGCTGAAGCCAAAGCCACCAAGAACCCGGACGTTGCTCGTCTGCTGGGCGCTGACGGTGAATACGGCAAAGACCTGAAAGTGAAGAAAGACTGGGTCGTTCAGATCGTCAAGCAAGTGGGTAACTACGGTGAAGTGTTCGAGAAAAACCTCGGCAAGGGCACTCCACTGGCCATTGACCGCGGGCTGAACGCTCTGTGGAACAACGGCGGCATTCAATACGCACCACCAGTGCGCTGATGGTTCTATCACCCGGTGGGCCAACCGCCGGGTGATGTTCTGTTCCATTCTTTGCGGGGCACTTCATGCAAAATTCAATCGGCGCACCAAAGCAGAGGCTCAGCCTCAGCGATCCAAAAGTGCGTGCGTGGCTATTTCAGATCATTACCATTGTGGCGGTGGTCTCGATGGGCTGGTATCTGTTCGACAACACGCAGACCAACCTTGAACACCGGGGCATTACCTCCGGCTTCAGCTTTCTGGAGCGCAGTGCCGGTTTCGGCATCGCTCAACACCTGATCGACTACACCGAATCGGACAGCTATGCCCGGGTGTTTGTCATCGGCTTGCTCAACACCCTGCTGGTGACCTTCATCGGCGTGATCCTGGCGACGATCCTCGGGTTCATCGTCGGCGTATCACGGCTGTCGAAGAACTGGATCATTGCCAAACTGGCGACTGTTTATGTGGAAGTCTTCCGCAACATTCCGCCGCTGCTGCAAATCCTGTTCTGGTACTTCGCGGTGTTCCTGACCATGCCAGGGCCACGCAACAGCCATAACTTCGGCGACACCTTCTTCGTCAGCAGCCGCGGCCTGAATATGCCCGCAGCGTTGGCGGCGGACGGTTTCTGGTCGTTTGTGGTCAGCGTCGTCGTGGCCATCGTCGCTATCGTGCTGATGTGCCGCTGGGCCAACAAGCGTTTCGAAGCGACTGGCGTACCGTTCCACAAATTCTGGGTCGGCCTGGCGCTGTTGCTGGTGATCCCGGCGCTGTGTGCGCTGATCTTCGGCGCCCCCGTGCATTGGGAAATGCCGGAGCTCAAGGGCTTCAACTTCGTCGGTGGCTGGGTGCTGATCCCGGAACTGCTGGCGCTGACCCTGGCCCTGACGGTGTACACCGCGGCGTTCATCGCCGAGATCGTGCGTTCGGGCATCAAGTCGGTCAGCCACGGCCAGACAGAAGCGGCGCACTCGTTGGGATTGCGCAACGGTCCGACCCTGCGCAAGGTGATCATCCCGCAAGCCCTGCGCGTGATCATTCCACCGCTGACCAGCCAATACCTGAACCTGGCGAAGAACTCCTCGCTGGCAGCCGGTATCGGTTATCCGGAAATGGTCTCGTTGTTTGCCGGTACGGTGCTGAACCAGACCGGGCAGGCGATCGAGGTGATTGCCATCACCATGAGCGTGTACCTGGCGATCAGTATCAGCATTTCTCTGCTGATGAACTGGTACAACAAGCGCATTGCGCTGATCGAGCGGTAAGGAAAAGCGCATGACGACTCATACTTTCAAACCTGACATGCCACCCCCGAACCGCAGTATCGGTGTCGTGGCGTGGATGCGCGCCAACATGTTCTCCAGCTGGCTCAACACCCTGCTGACCCTGTTCGCGTTCTACCTCATCTACCTGGTGGTTCCGCCGATCCTGAGCTGGGCGATCCTCGATGCCAACTGGGTTGGCACCAGCCAGGCTGACTGCACCAAGGAAGGCGCCTGCTGGGTGTTCATCCAGCAACGCTTTGGCCAGTTCATGTACGGCTACTACCCAGTGGACCTGCGCTGGCGCGTTGACCTGACCGTATGGCTGGCGGTCATCGGCGTGGCACCGTTGTTCATCTCGCGCTTCCCGCGTAAAGCGGTGTACGGGCTGAGCTTTCTGGTGGTGTATCCGATTGTTGCCTGGTGCCTGCTGCACGGCGGCGTGTTCGGCCTGAGCGCCGTGGCGACCAGCCAGTGGGGCGGGTTGATGCTGACTCTGGTGATCGCCACCGTCGGTATTGCCGGTGCATTGCCGCTGGGTATTGTCCTGGCACTGGGCCGTCGTTCGAACATGCCGGCGATTCGCGTGGTCTGCGTGACCTTCATCGAATTCTGGCGCGGCGTGCCGTTGATCACGGTGCTGTTCATGTCCTCGGTGATGCTGCCGTTGTTCCTGCCTGAAGGCATGAACTTCGACAAACTGCTGCGGGCGCTGATCGGCGTGATCCTGTTCCAGTCGGCTTACGTGGCCGAAGTGGTGCGCGGTGGTCTGCAAGCGATTCCCAAAGGTCAGTACGAAGCGGCTGCAGCGATGGGCCTCGGTTACTGGCGCAGCATGGGCCTGGTGATTCTGCCGCAAGCCCTGAAGATGGTGATCCCTGGCATCGTCAACACCTTCATTGCGCTGTTCAAGGACACGAGCCTGGTGATCATCATCGGCCTGTTCGACTTGCTCAACAGTGTCAAACAAGCCGCCGCCGACCCGAAATGGTTGGGCATGGCCACCGAAGGCTATGTGTTCGCGGCCCTGGTGTTCTGGATTTTCTGTTTTGGTATGTCCCGCTATTCCATGCATTTGGAACGTAAGCTGGACACTGGCCACAAGCGTTAGGAGCGTAGTTTATGAGTGAAGCGATCAAACAGCCTGTGAGCCCTGAAGGCATTATTCAGATGCAGGGCGTGAACAAGTGGTACGGCCAGTTCCACGTGTTGAAAGACATCAACCTGAACGTTAAACAGGGCGAGCGTATCGTCCTGTGCGGCCCGTCGGGTTCCGGCAAGTCCACCACCATTCGTTGCCTCAACCGTCTGGAAGAACACCAGCAGGGCCGCATCGTGGTCGATGGTGTGGAGCTGACCAACGACCTCAAGCAGATCGAATCGGTCCGCCGTGAAGTCGGCATGGTGTTCCAGCACTTCAACTTGTTCCCGCACCTGACCATCCTGCAGAACTGCACGCTGGCGCCGATGTGGGTGCGCAAGATGCCCAAGCGCCAGGCCGAAGAAATCGCCATGCATTACCTGGAACGCGTCCGCATTCCGGAACAGGCGCATAAATTCCCGGGGCAACTGTCCGGCGGTCAGCAACAGCGTGTGGCGATTGCCCGTGCCTTGTGCATGAAACCGAAAATCATGTTGTTCGACGAACCGACCTCGGCACTCGACCCGGAGATGGTGAAAGAGGTTCTGGACACCATGATCGGCCTGGCCGAAGACGGCATGACCATGCTCTGCGTGACCCACGAAATGGGCTTCGCCCGCACCGTGGCCAACCGTGTGATCTTCATGGACAAGGGCGAAATCGTCGAACAGGCCGCGCCGAACGACTTCTTCGATAATCCGCAGAATGAGCGTACCAAGCTGTTCTTGAGCCAGATCCTGCATTGATCCTGCGCAGGCGTTGAAATGAACCCGGACTTGATCCGGGTTTATTTTTGTCTGGGGTTTGAGGTCAGGAGGTTAGTGCCGCTTCCAGTTCCGGATGGCGGGCGGCCAATAGTTGTTTAAGGGCGGCACCTTCGTTCAACACCTGAATTTCCGCCAGTAAATAGGGATGACGATCCAACAGCTGCATCAGTGTGAGTAACGGTTTTGGCGCAGGCA
The DNA here is from genome assembly GCF_039888995.1 of Pseudomonas rossensis. NCBI lineage: Bacteria > Pseudomonadati > Pseudomonadota > Gammaproteobacteria > Pseudomonadales > Pseudomonadaceae > Pseudomonas > Pseudomonas rossensis. The sequence goes on from NZ_JBBWCB010000021.1 coordinate 21,582, forward strand.
GCTCTCCACGCTCATATCGCGAAAAGGCATTGTTCCCACCGCCGGACAGCAACTTCACTGCGTTTTTTTGCGTGAGGTGGAGTTTGCGGCGGATACGCTTTATCTCGGAGCCAATAAGTTGCAGGCAGTCCTCGAGCAATTGATCGCCGGCATCCGAATAGCGGTCGGCGCTGTCGGTGTCATGATCGAATTCGATTTCACCGCAAACCCTGCACTCCCAACCCGCAAGATCGCAAACAAGTCGCGACATCTGTTTGTAATTGACGGAGAGGGTACGTCCTTCGAAGTGTCCCATTCCATCGTGAGTGCCGCAGTTGACGCATTGTTGCGTTCTCATAGGTTTTTCTCCTTGAAGGAGACTACCGGATGTCCACCGCCGGGGCGGTAAGACACTTTGATGTAAATCTCCATTCCATGAAATGTTGCGTGATAAACGTCTTGCCAGACCCGATGGTCGACATAGGAAGTCATGGATTTGAAGAGCATTCGGCGCTCCAGTGCACTGATCGCCTGGATCATTTGCCAGAGGTTCAAACCCATGTCATTGCCCGATTCCAGAGCCCGTCGGGTGAACGCCTTTTTGCCTAACCTGACAACCTCTGACTTGACCACCGCCAAGTCGTAATGGGGTGTGCTCTTTTCCATAAGAAACCAAAAACCCTGTCACTAAAATTACCCTTAAAGGGTAATTTTGACCAATCGAAAATCCCGCTCCATTTCCCTCTCCCTGACCGTAGGCGGTTGCCGTCCTACGCATAGCTGACTAACATGTCAGAAAATTCATCCTATGATTGGATGAAAGGGCGAATCCTATGTCAGACATTTCTCCGATAGTTAAACGGTCCCTGGTCGACCAGGCACTGGACCAGTTACGCCTGCGCATCACCGAAGGCGTCTGGACGGTCGGCCAGCGTTTACCCACCGAACCTGAGCTGTCCGCCGAGCTGGGCATCAGCCGCAATACCGTGCGTGAAGCCATGCGCGTATTGGCGTTTTCCGGGTTGATCGAAATCCGTCAGGGCGACGGCAGCTATCTGCGGGCGGTGGTCGATCCGCTCGACACCATGAAAGCGTTGTCTCGCTGCTCCCATGAACAGGCCCGGGAAACCCGGCATATTCTGGAAGTCGAAGCCATCGGTCTCGCCGCGTTGCGCCGTACCGATGAAGACCTGGTGGCATTGCGCGAGGCGTTGGGCGTCAGCGGCAGTCACTATCACGGCGATCTCGACACGTATATCGCCTGCGATCTGGTGTTCCACCGGCGTTTGGTGGACGCCGCGCATAACCCGACGCTCAGCGAGCTGTACCGCTATTTCTCCAGCGTCGTCGGTGCGCAATTGCGCGAAACCCTGAACATTTCCCCCCGACGCCAAGAGGTGTTCGACCTCCATATCGAACTGCTTGATGCCGTCGAGCAACGCGACCCGGAACGGGCCAAAGCCCTGTCGAGGCAGTTGATCAATGAACCTTGAAACCGAGAACCCCATGTCCAGCCAGCAGGTCAACAAAAGCAGCATCCCCCAAGCCAAGCGCACGGCGGAGCTCGAAGAGCTGCTGATCGACGCCGAGGCGGATGACGAACAGGTCCAGCAAAGTCACCCGATCCTGCGGCGGCCGTGGCTGCTGTTGCTGGGCCTGATTCTGGTGGCGCTGAACCTGCGCCCGGCGCTGTCGAGCATGGCGCCGATGCTCAGCGAGATCTCGAAGACCCTCGGTTTGTCGTCAGCTCAGGCCGGTTTGCTGACGACGTTGCCGGTGCTGTGCCTCGGCTTGTTTGCACCGCTGGCGCCCGTGCTGGCACGACGTTTCGGCGCCGAACGGGTGGTATTGGGGATTCTTTTGATGTTGGCCGGCGGGATCATCCTGCGCAGTTCGTTCGGCACAATCGGCCTGTTTGCCGGCAGCGTGCTGGCCGGTGCGAGCATCGGTGTGATCGGCGTTTTGTTGCCGGGCATCGTCAAGCGCGACTTCGCTAAACACGCCGGGACCATGACCGGCGTCTACACCATGGCGCTGTGTCTGGGCGCGGCGATGGCGGCGGGCGCGACCGTGCCGTTGAGCGAGCATTTCGACAAGAGCTGGGCGCTGGGCCTCGGCTTCTGGGTGGTGCCGGCATTGGTCGCGGCGATTTTCTGGTTGCCGCAAGTCGGTCAGAAACACGGCGCGCACAACGTCGCCTACCGGGTTCGCGGTCTGTTGGGTGATCCGCTGGCCTGGCAAGTGACGCTCTACATGGGCCTGCAATCTTCTTTGGCCTACATCGTGTTCGGCTGGTTGCCATCGATCCTGATTGGCCGCGGCCTGACCCCGACCCAGGCCGGCCTGGTGCTCTCGGGTTCTGTCATTGTCCAGTTGGCCAGTTCACTGGCCGCGCCGTGGCTGGCGACCCGCGGCAAGGATCAGCGTCTGGCGATCGTCATCGTCATGCTGCTGACCCTTGGCGGTTTATTCGGTTGCCTCTACGCACCGATCGAAGGCTTGTGGGGCTGGGCGATCCTGCTCGGTCTGGGGCAGGGCGGTGCGTTCAGTCTGGCGCTGACGCTGATCGTGCTGCGCTCGCGGGACTCGCATGTCGCGGCGAACCTGTCGAGCATGGCTCAGGGCTTCGGTTACACCCTGGCGTCCATGGGGCCGTTCGCGGTCGGTATCGTGCATGACTGGACCGGCGGCTGGAACGCCCTCGGCTGGATCTTCGCCATCATTGGCCTCGGGGCGATCATTGCCGGTCTCGGCGCCGGACGTTCGCTGTACGTCCAGGTCGAAAGCGAAAAGGTCTGACACCCGCACACTGTCGGTATTCGGCCCACGAATGCCGATAGTGTTCCGCGCGTTTGTTGACTATCGTGAGGCAGTCTTTTGAAGCCACTTTGCACATCTATTTGCACATCAGGGAACCTGCCCATGAGTGATGCCCACAGCGCATTGATCACCCAGTTCTACCAAGCCTTCCAGCGGCTGGATGCCGAGGCCATGAGTGCCTGCTATACCGACGACGTGGTGTTCAGTGATCCAGCATTCGGCGAGCTGCGTGGCCGCGATGCCGGCGACATGTGGCGCATGCTCACCACCCGGGCCAAGGACTTTTCCCTGACGTTCGATAACGTGCGCAGCGATGAGCGCACGGGTGGCGCCCATTGGGTGGCAACGTACCTGTTCAGCCAGACCGGCAACACGGTGGTCAACGATATTCAGGCCCGCTTCGTTTTTCGCGATGGCAAGATCTGCGAGCATCACGACAGCTTCGACATGTGGACTTGGTCTCGACAGGCGCTGGGCACTAAAGGTCTGCTGCTGGGCTGGACGCCGTTGGTGAGAAACGCTGTTCGTGCTCAGGCCTTGAAGGGGCTGAAGGCATTCCAGGCCAGTCGCTGATAAGATCGCGGCTTGTTTCCTTTCAAGCCTTGATCGTCACGTGAACACCCTCTGCGAAATCTCCGTCGATGCCGATACGCCGGTAAGCAAACCCTGGTTCGTCTACCTCGTTCGCGCGGCCAATGGTTCGCTCTACTGCGGGATCAGCGATGATCCCGTGCGCCGATTCGCTACTCACCAGAGCGGCAAAGGCGCGCGATTCTTCCTATCCAGCCCAGCCGTGGCCTTGGTTTACACCGAAGTCTGCCGCGACAAAAGCGAAGCGCTGCGTCAGGAACGGCTGATCAAAAAACTCAAGAAAAGCGCCAAGGAATGTCTGGTGACGACCTTTTCTGCGGGCTTATCAATCTGAATGATCAGTACCCATCAGGCAGATCTGTAGGCTGCTAGCGGATTGCGCGCTAAGCTGCGGATTCCTTTCCCAGCGGCGGAGCCGAGCATGTCCGAGTTGATTCTTCATCACTACCCGACGTCCCCTTTCGCCGAAAAGGCCCGCCTGTTGCTGGGTTTCAAGGGGTTGTCCTGGCGCTCGGTGAAGGTTTCGCCCGTGATGCCAAAACCTGATCTGACGGCGTTGACCGGCGGCTACCGCAAGACACCGGTGTTGCAGATTGGCGCAGATATCTATTGCGACACGTCGCTGATCGCCCGCCGTCTTGAACAGGAAAAAGCCTTGCCGGCGTTCTTCCCGGAAGGTCAGGAAATGATCGCCGCGACCTTCGCCGCGTGGGCGGATTCGGTGGTGTTCCAGCACGCGGTCAGCCTGGTGTTTCAGCCGGAATCGGTGGCCGTGCGCTTTGGCGCATTACCGCCAGAAGCGATCAAGGCATTCATGGCCGATCGCGCCGAGCTGTTCAGTGGAGGCAGCGCTACACGTTTGTCCGCAGAGCAGGCCAAGCATCAATGGCCGACGATCATGGGACGTCTGGAGCAGCAGCTTCAGCGCGAGTCGGGCGACTTCCTGTTCGGAGAGCCATCGATTGCCGACTTTGCCCTGGCCCATTGCCTGTGGTTCCTCAAAGCCACACCGGTAACTTCACCGTTGGTTGATGCCTATCCCGCGGTCAGCGCATGGTTCGGGCGCGTGATGGGCTTCGGTCATGGTGCGTTCAGCGAGATGACGGCAGAGGAGGCGCTGGAGGTGTCGCGCAATGCCACACCTGCCGCGTTGCCGAATGAGCAGTTCGATGAGCCGAACGGGTTTGAGGCGGGCCAACTGGTGGTGATTGCGGCCACTGACTACGGCGTTGATTCGGTGGCCGGTGAGCTGTTGTTTGCGGGGCGTGAGGAATTGATCTTGCGCCGTGAAGACGAGCGTGGCGGGTTGGTGCATGTGCATTTTCCGCGGTTCGGGTTCCGCATCGAGGCACGCTGACACAAGTATTAATTACCCCGATCGAATTATTTTAGGGCCGCGAGAATCGCATCCGGGTCATACCCGCGAATCAACGTCCCGTTCACATCGATGATCGGAATCCCGCCACCACCCAGCGCCTCATAGGCCTTGCGCGCCTCGGCATCCTTCTCGATATCGAACTCCTTGTACGCAATTCCCTTCTGATCGAGAAAACGCCGGGTCAGTTTGCAGTAGCCACACCATTCAGTGGCGTAGAGCACGACGTTGGCCTTGGCCTGAGTCTGCTCGGACACCACCTGCGCCGGATGGAACACCCGCTCGATCTTGCCCCAGTTCTGGTAGACCACGACCACCAGCAGGATCAGCAGGCATTTCTTCAGTACGCCGCCGAGCATCAGTTACGTCGCTTGAGCTGATCGGTGAGTTGGGTCGGCAGACCTTTGATGATCAGCGTGCCGGCTTCTTCGTCGTATTCGATCTTCGAGCCCAGCAGGTGCGCTTCGAAGCTGATGGACAGGCCTTCGGCGCGACCGGTGAAGCGGCGGAACTGATTGAGGGTACGTTTATCTGCCGGAATCTCCGGCGACAGGCCGTAGTCCTTGTTGCGGATGTGGTCGTAGAAGGCTTTCGGGCGCTCTTCGTCGATCAGCTCCGAGAGTTCTTCCAGGCCCATGGGCTCACCGAGTTTGGCCTGGCTGCTGGCGTAATCCACCAGGGTTTTGGTCTTCTCGCGGGCGGACTCTTCCGGCAGGTCTTCGCTTTCGACGAAGTCACTGAAGGCTTTGAGCAGGGTGCGGGTTTCGCCCGGGCCGTCGACGCCTTCCTGGCAGCCAATGAAGTCGCGGAAATACTCCGAAACCTTTTTGCCGTTCTTGCCTTTGATGAACGAAATGTACTGCCTGGACTGCTTGTTGTTCTGCCACTCGGAAACGTTGATCCGCGCCGCGAGGTGCAGTTGGCCCAGGTCCAGGTGCCGGGACGGGGTCACGTCCAGCTGATCGGTCACTGCAACGCCTTCACTGTGGTGTAGCAGGGCTATCGCCAGGTAGTCGGTCATGCCTTGCTGATAATGCGCAAACAGCACGTGGCCGCCCACTGAGAGGTTCGACTCTTCCATCAGCTTTTGCAGATGTTCCACCGCCACCCGGCTGAACGCTGTGAAATCCTTGCCGCCATCGAGGTATTCCTTCAGCCAGCCGCTGAACGGATGCGCCCCGGACTCGGCATGGAAGAAACCCCAGGCCTTGCCTTGTTTGGCGTTGTAGCTCTCATTGAGGTCGGCAAGCATGTACTCGATGGCGCTCGACTCGGCCAGTTCGGAATCGCGAGCGTGGAGAACTGCGGGCGTGCCGTCGGGTTTTTTGTCGATCAGGTGGACGATGCAATGGCGGATCGGCATGGGCTTCTCGGCTGATTGAAGAGAGGAGGGCGTGCTCCCCGAAAAAGCGCTCAGTGTACCGCAACCACTGGTTTTGGCGCGGCACGAAGGGCAATTCGCAGGTGTCCGATGGCGCTTATGCTGTTTTTTACAGTTTTAGAGCAATAAAGCTGACCAAATGGGTAGCTAGAGGCGGATATTTCCCCGTCTCTGTGCTAGTTTTGCCCGGTCTTACGCGAAGTCACTGCGTTAAGCGTGCATTCAGCATTTGTCAGGTCGAACCAAACCCTGATTTCGGTATCTATAACCCCGACTCGTCGCGGTTATGGCCGGGGGTGCCAGATCCAGAAGATCGGGCTCGATGGCTGACACTGCACTCTGCAATCCATATGAATTTGATAGGGAAGGAACACTACATGGCTCTTACTAAAGACCAACTGATCGCCGACATCGCTGAAGCTATCGACGCGCCAAAAACCACCGCGCGTAACGCTCTGGACCAACTGGGCCAAATCGTTGCCGATCAGCTGGAAAACGGCGGCGAAATCACTCTGCCAGGTATCGGCAAACTGAAAGTGACTGAGCGTCCTGCCCGTACCGGCCGCAACCCTTCGACTGGCGCTGCCATCGAAATCGCTGCCAAGAAAGTTATCAAGCTGGTTGTGGCCAAAGGCCTGACCGACGCTGTTAACAAGTAAGACGCAGTAAAAAAAAGCCGTGCTCCGGAGTGATCCGGGCGCGGCTTTTTTGTGTCTGCGATTCAGCGACTGACCCAGGGCCAATCGCTGTCTCAGTGACTAATCAGCTCTTGCGAGCCCAGCGTTCGCGCCAGACCTGCTGCTCGGATTTGGTCTGGAAGGTCCAGGCGACGAAACGGCTTTGCTTCTGCCCCTGAGACATTTCCACAACCTGGCTTTCCAGTACGCCGGCCTTTTTCAGCGCCGTCTGGATCGCCGGCAGGTTGGAGGCTTTCGAGACCAGGGTGCTGAACCAGAGCACTTTGTGTTGGAAATGCGCGCTTTCGGCGATCAGTTGCGTCACAAACCGTGCTTCACCACCTTCACACCACAGTTCGGCCGATTGACCGCCAAAGTTCAGCACCGGCAGTTTGCGTTTTGGATCAGCACGGCCCAGCGCGCGCCATTTACGCTCGCTGCCCTTGGTCGCTTCGTCCATCGAGGCGTGGAACGGCGGGTTGCACATGGTCAGGTCAAAGCGTTCGCCGGGTTCGAGCAGGCCCAGCAGAATGTGCTTGGGATTGCTTTGTTGGCGCAACTGGATGGCTTTGTTCAGCCCATTGGACTGCACGATGGCTTTGGCGGCGGCCACGGCCGTCGGGTCGATTTCCGAGCCGAGGAAGTGCCAGCGGTAGTCGCTGTAGCCAATCAACGGATAGACGCAGTTGGCGCCCATGCCGATATCGAGCACCTTGACTGGCGCGCCGCGAGGGATCTCGCCGTCGTTGACGCTGGCCAGCAGGTCAGCCAGGAAGTGCACGTAATCGGCACGGCCCGGAACCGGTGGGCAGAGGTAGTCGGCCGGGATGTCCCAATGGGCGACGCCGTAGAACGACTTGAGCAACGCACGGTTGAACACCCGCACAGCGTCCGGGCTGGCGAAGTCGATGCTTTCTTTGCCGTACGGGTTGATGATCACGAACTTCGCCAGTTCCGGCGTGGTTTTGATCAGCGCCGGGAAGTCGTAACGACCCTGATGGCGGTTACGCGGATGCAGGCTGGCCTTTTCGCGGGGCTCCACGGCTTTGGCCGGGGGCGTGGAATCAGGCTTTTTGCGCGCAGGTCTTGGTGTGCGGGGGGCGTTCATGGGCGTGGTCGATTCGGGTATGGCTAAAAGTGGCGGGTATTGTCCCACATCCAGCCGTTGTGAACGCAATTGTGACAAACACCGCCATCCCCCCCTGTGGGAGCGAGCTTGCTCGCGATAGCGGACTGTCAGCCAACGTCGATGTTGAATATTATGACCTCATCGCGAGCAAGCTCGCTCCCACAGGGGGGTGGGGTGTTTGGGAGAAAGCGTCGGGCATAAAAAAGGGAGGCCGTTTCGGGCCTCCCGTTTTCATCGCGATTTACCCTTACAGGCTGGCAATCCGCGCATGCTGCTCGGCCAACTTGCCCAAAGCCTGCTCTGCTTCAGCCAGTTTGGCGCGTTCCTTGTCGATGACTTCGGCCGGGGCCTTGTCGACGAAACCGGCGTTAGACAGCTTGCCGCCAACCCGCTGAACTTCGCCCTGCAGACGCAGGATCTCCTTGTCCAGACGCGCCAGCTCAGCATCTTTGTCGATCAGGCCAGCCATCGGCACCAGCACTTCCATCTCGCCAACCAGAGCGGTGGCGGACAGCGGTGCTTCTTCGCCAGCAGCCAATACGGTGATCGATTCGAGGCGAGCCAGCTTCTTCAGCAGGGCTTCGTTCTCGGTGAGACGACGCTGATCTTCGGCGCTGACGTTTTTGAGGAACAGGTTCAACGGCTTGCCTGGACCGATGTTCATTTCGCCACGGATGTTACGCGTGCCGAGCATCAGGCCTTTGAGCCATTCGATGTCGTTCTCGGCGGCCGGATCGATGCGCTCTTCATTGGCCACTGGCCACGGTTGCAGCATGATCGTCTTGCCTTCGATACCGGCCAGCGGCGCGATGCGCTGCCAGATTTCTTCGGTGATGAACGGCATGAATGGATGCGCCAGACGCAGCGCGACTTCCAATACCCGAACCAGTGTGCGGCGGGTGCCGCGCTGACGTTCGACCGGCGCGTTTTCGTCCCATAGCACAGGCTTGGAGAGTTCCAGGTACCAGTCGCAATACTGGTTCCAGATGAACTCGTACAGGGCTTGTGCGGCCAGGTCGAAGCGGAACTGATCGAGTTGACGGGTCACTTCGGCTTCGGTGCGTTGCAGCTGCGAAATGATCCAGCGATCCGCCAGCGACAGCTCGTAAGCTTCGCCGTTCTGACCGCAGTCTTCACCCTTGTCCAGCACGTAGCGCGCGGCGTTCCAGATCTTGTTGCAGAAGTTGCGATAGCCCTCGACGCGGCCCATGTCGAACTTGATGTCGCGACCGGTGGACGCCAGCGAGCAGAAAGTGAAGCGCAGGGCGTCGGTGCCGTAGCTGGCGATGCCGTCGGCGAACTCGTCGCGGGTCTGCTTCTCGATCTTCTTCGCCAATTTCGGCTGCATCATGCCGGAGGTGCGTTTCTGCACCAGGTCTTCGAGCTCGATGCCGTCGATGATGTCCAGCGGGTCCAGGACGTTGCCCTTGGACTTGGACATCTTCTGGCCTTGGCCATCACGCACCAGACCGTGAACGTAAACGGTCTTGAACGGAACCTGCGGTGTGCCGTCTTCGTTCTTCACCAAGTGCATGGTGAGCATGATCATCCGGGCAACCCAGAAGAAAATGATGTCGAAACCGGTCACCAACACGTCGGTGGAGTGGAATTTCTTCAGGAATTCGGTCTGCTCAGGCCAGCCGAGCGTGGAGAATGTCCACAGACCGGAACTGAACCAGGTGTCGAGAACGTCATTGTCCTGTTGCAGCGCCACGTCCGGGCCGAGGTTGTGCTTGGCACGTACTTCGGCTTCGTCGCGACCGACATAGACCTTGCCCGACTCGTCGTACCAGGCCGGAATCCGGTGGCCCCACCACAGCTGACGGCTGATGCACCAGTCCTGGATGTCGCGCATCCACGAGAAGTACATGTTTTCGTATTGTTTCGGCACGAAGGCGATGCGGCCGTCTTCAACAGCAGCGATGGCTGGCTCAGCCAAAGGCTTGGTCGACACGTACCACTGGTCGGTCAGCCACGGCTCGATGATGGTGCCGGAGCGGTCGCCTTTCGGCACTTTCAGCGCGTGGTCGTTGATGCTGACCAAGAGGCCGGCAGCATCGAAGGCAGCAACGATCTGCTTGCGCGCTTCGAAGCGATCCAGACCGGCGTATTCGGCCGGGATCTTGCCGTCGATGCTTTCGTTCAGCGTGCCGTCGAGGTTGAACACCTGACAGGCCGGCAATACAGCGGCGTTCTTGTCGAAGATGTTCAGCAGCGGCAGGTTGTGGCGCTTGCCGACTTCGTAGTCGTTGAAATCGTGGGCCGGGGTGATTTTCACGCAGCCGGTGCCGAATTCAGGATCGCAGTAATCGTCGGCGATGATCGGAATGCGGCGGCCGACCAGCGGCAGCTCGACAAATTTGCCGATCAGGGCTTGGTAGCGTTCATCGTTCGGGTTAACCGCAACGGCGGAGTCGCCGAGCATGGTTTCCGGGCGAGTGGTCGCGACGATCAGGTAATCGTTGCCTTCAGCGGTCTTGGCGCCATCGGCCAGTGGGTATTTCAGGTTCCACAGGAAACCTTTCTCGTCGTGGTTTTCCACTTCGAGGTCGGAAATCGCCGTGTGCAACTTGGTGTCCCAGTTGACCAGGCGCTTGCCGCGGTAGATCAGGCCGTCTTCGTGCAGGCGCACAAAGGCTTCTTTAACGGCTTCCGAGAGGCCGTCGTCCATGGTGAAGCGCTCGCGGCCCCAGTCCACGGACGAGCCGAGACGGCGGATCTGACGGCTGATGTTGCCGCCGGACTGATCCTTCCATTCCCAGACTTTCTCGAGGAATTTTTCGCGGCCCAGGTCGTGACGACTCTGGCCCTGAGCTTCGAGTTGACGCTCCACCAGCATTTGCGTGGCGATACCGGCGTGGTCGGTACCCGGCTGCCACAGGGTGTTGCGACCCTGCATGCGGCGAAAACGGATCAGGGCGTCCATGATCGCGTTGTTGAAGCCGTGACCCATGTGCAGGCTGCCGGTGACGTTCGGCGGCGGGATCATGATGGTGTAGGACTCGCCCGCGCCTTGCGGGGCGAAGTAATTCTCTGACTCCCAGGTGTTGTACCAGGAAGTTTCAATGGCGTGCGGCTGGTAGGTCTTATCCATGCGCGGCGGGACCCTATTGGCATTTATTCAGGAAAAGCCGGCAAGTATAGCGGGGCATGGGGCGTAGGGCGAGCAGGTGCAGACAGGGCGCAGAACTAATGTGGGAGCGAGCTTGCTCGCGATGAGGGCATAACATTCAACATCTCTGCTGGCTGTTACATCGCTATCGTCGGAACGCCGCCCGGAGCAAGCTCGCTCCCACAGGGGATTGGTGTTTTATTCGTACTGACTCAACAACCGTTCCATCCGCGCGCTGAGGCGGCGTTTGATTTCGGTTTCGATGTGCGGGGCGAAGTCGTCGATCACGTCTTGCATGATCAATTGCGCGGCGGCGCGCAGTTCGCCATCCAGGTGCAGCAGGTCGTCGGGGCTCTTGCTGGCGGCGGGCGCCGGTTGGGCGGCAGGGGCTGCAGGGGCGGGTGGTGCCGGCTCGAGGGTTGGCGGGTTGGCGCCGACCGTATCGAACAGCATCGGAATCTGTTCCTGATCACCTTCCTCGACCGTATCGGTCAGCAAGGGAGGTTGCAGGTTGTCATCGCCGAGCAGTTGGCGGATCGACTCAAGGTCATCCAGCAGGTGCGCGGACTTTTGCTGCGGTTTTGGAGTGTCCATCGGAATGCTCAGAGTCGCTGTAAACGGTGATCTTGCAGAGGATAGCCCTGTTCGCGGTAGAAACGGAAACTCTCCCGCGCAGCCGTACGAATCGTCGGATCTTCCACCACCACTTCCGCCACGCGGGCGAACTTGTTGGCGAATGCCGGGACTTTCAGGGCGAGATTGACCAACAGGTCCTGATGCGGACCGCAGTCATCGCCAAGGCCCAACACAATCAAACCGTCCGGCTCATTTTCAGCTGGGCCGTGGGGCACGAAGCTTTCGCCCTTGAAGGCCCACAAACGCGCATCGAGATCGTCACGCTGGGCAGCATCGCTGCAATGCAGATAGATACGGTGGCCCATGCGCCAGGCTTTTTCGGTGAGCTTGCAGGCAAAATCCAGCCGTGCCGAAGGATCGGCGCTGGGCAGAATATAGAAGTCGACTTTGGTCATTGCGGTTCCTGAGCCTTGAACGGCGTCACCGGAAAGTGACGCCGCCCAGGTTCATCGGTTTCAGGCTTTGGCGCGGTCCAGCAGGTATTGGGTCAGCAATGGAACCGGACGGCCAGTGGCGCCCTTGTCCTTGCCGCCGCTGGTCCAGGCCGTGCCGGCGATGTCCAGGTGCGCCCAGTTGAGGTTCTTGGTGAAGCGCGACAGGAAGCAGGCCGCGGTGATGGTGCCGGCTTTCGGGCCGCCAATGTTGGCGATGTCGGCGAACGGGCTGTCCAGCTGTTCCTGGTACTCATCGAACAACGGCAGTTGCCAGGCGCGATCGTCAGCCGATTGGCCGGCGCTCAGCAGTTGGCTGATCAGCTCGTCGTTGTTGCCCAGCAGGCCCGACGTGTGGGAACCCAGCGCGACGACGCAAGCGCCGGTCAGGGTGGCGATGTCGATCACCGCTTGTGGCTTGAAGCGCTCGGAGTAGGTCAGGGCGTCGCACAGCACCAGCCGGCCTTCGGCGTCGGTGTTGAGGATTTCCACGGTCTGGCCGCTCATGGTGGTGACGATGTCGCCAGGACGCGAAGCGTTGCCGCTCGGCATGTTCTCGGCGCAGGCCAGGATGCACACCAGGTTGATCGGCAGTTTCAGCTCGAGCACGGCACGCAGGGTGCCGAACACGCTGGCGGCGCCGCCCATGTCGTACTTCATTTCATCCATGCCGGCGCCCGGCTTCAGGCTGATGCCGCCAGTGTCAAAGGTGATGCCTTTGCCGACCAGTGCATACGGCTTCTCGGATTTTTTGCCGCCGTTGTATTGCATGACGATCAGGCGCGGTGGCTGGGCGCTGCCCTGGCCCACGGCGTAGAACGAGCCCATGCCCAGGTCCTTGATCTTCTTCTCATCGAGGACTTCGACTTTCAGGCTTTTGAATTCTTTGCCCAGGTTCTTCGCCTGCTCACCGAGGAACGTCGGGTGGCAGATGTTCGGCGGCAGGTTACCCAGGTCGCGGGTGAACGCCATGCCGTTGGCGATAGCGGTGGCGTGGGCCACGGCGCGCTCGACTTCAGCCTGTGCGGCCTTGATGGTCACCAAAGTGACTTTCTTCAGGGTGCGAGGTTCGGCTTTCTGGCTCTTGAACTGGTCGAACGTGTATTCGCCGTCCACCAGGGTTTCGGCCAGCAGGCGGGTCTTGCCGTAGCTGTCGCGGCCTTTTACCGCGACTTCGTCCAGGGCCAGCACCGCATCGCTGCCGCCCAGGCCTTTAAGGGTGTTGAGGATGCCGGCAATGATCTTACGGAACGGGCGGTCGCCCAGCTCTTCGTCTTTGCCCACGCCCACCAGCAGCACGCGTTCGGCCTTGAGGTTCGGCAGGCTGTGCAGCAACAGGCTCTGACCGACTTTGCCAGCCAGGTCGCCGCGCTTGAGCACAGCGCTGATGGCGCCACCGCTCAGTTCGTCGAGTTGTTTGGCGACGGCGCCGAGCTTGCGTCCTTCGCCGACGGCGACCACCAGAGTGGCGGTTTTCAACGTTTCTGGGCTAACGCTTTTTACAACCAGTTCCATGTCCGGGTCCCTGAATTAATGGTCAACACGCAAGAGCTCGACGGCATGCATTCGAGCTTGCTTATAAATAGAAAGACGCAGGTCACGGCCCGCGACAAAGGCCGCAGTTTGAACCTCGTGCCCCGAGCCTGACAACCCTCGGTCGTACGATCTTCAGCGCTTTACCCGCCTGCTTGAGCATGCGCAGTGACAGGCGCACCCAATCACAGGATAATGCGCCAACTTTTTCGGCGGCTCTGCCCTGCGGGCCGTCTGATACGTTTGCTTGTTTGGCCGCCTTAGCCTGACAACCCTGGAGTGTCTGGTTTGATCGTCTTCCGCTACCTATCCCGCGAAGTCCTGTTGACCTTGAGCGCCGTCAGCGCCGTGCTGCTGGTCATCATCATGAGCGGTCGCTTCATCAAATACCTCGCCCAGGCGGCCTCTGGCCTCCTGGATCCGGGCTCGCTATTCCTGATCATGGGCTTTCGTCTGCCGGGTTTCCTGCAGTTGATTTTGCCTTTGGGCCTGTTTCTCGGAATCCTGCTGGCCTACGGTCGCCTGTACCTTGAAAGCGAAATGACGGTGCTGTCGGCCACCGGCATGAGCCAGCAGCGTCTGTTTGCCATGACCCTTTTTCCAGCCACCCTGGTCGCGCTGGTGGTGGCGTGGCTGAGCCTGAGCCTGGCGCCACAAGGCGCCAATCAATTCCAGTTGCTGTTGAACAAGCAGGATGCCCTGACCGAGTTCGACACCCTCGAGCCGGGTCGCTTCCAGGCGCTGCGCGACGGAACACGGGTGACCTACACCGAAACGCTATCGGATGATCGCATCAACCTCGGTGGCGTATTCATTTCGCAAAAGAACGTCTCGTCCGATAAGAAGGATCGCGGGATTTCCGTGCTGGTGGCCGAGAAGGGCCGTCAGGAAATTCGCCCCGACGGTAACCGTTACCTGATTCTCGACAACGGCTATCGCTATGACGGCAATCCGGGGCAGGCCGATTACCGGGCGATCAAGTACCAGGAATACGGCGTATTGCTGCCCAAGCCGGACGTCAGCGACGAAGTGACCGACCGTGACGCAATGACCACCGGCTCGTTGCTGGGCAGTGACGACATCCGTTCGCGTACCGAGCTGCAATGGCGTTTGTCCTTGCCATTGCTGGTCTTCATCGTGACCTTGATGGCGGTGCCGTTGTCGCGGGTCAATCCGCGTCAGGGCCGTTTCCTCAAGCTGTTGCCGGCGATTCTTCTATATATGGCTTACCTGTCCATCCTGATTGCCGCTCGCGGCGCCCTTGAAAAGGGCAAAATCCCGCCAGCTCTGGGGTTGTGGTGGGTGCATGCAATCTTCCTGGCCATCGGCCTGGGCTTGCTCTATTGGGAACCGTTGCAGTTGAAGCTGGCGAGTCGCCGCAGCGCGCTGGAGGTGGCTCGTGGATAAGCTCGATCGCTACATTGGTAGCAGCGTGTTCGTGGCGATTCTGGCGGTACTGGGGATCATTCTCGGTCTGGCGACGCTGTTTGCGTTCATCGACGAGATGGGGGATGCCAGCGATACCTACACCCTGGTCGACGTGTTGAGTTATGTCCTGCTGACCGCGCCGCGTCGTCTTTACGACATGTTGCCGATGGCGGCACTGATCGGTTGCCTGATCGGCCTCGGCAGTCTCGCCAGTCACAGCGAGCTGACCATCATGCGAGCTGCGGGCGTGTCGATCGGGCGAATCGTCTGGGCGGTCATGAAGCCGATGCTGATCCTGATGGTGGTGGGTGTGCTGATCGGCGAATACGTTGCCCCAGCCACCGAAGTCACCGCTCAGGCCAATCGCTCCCTGGCTCAGGGTGGCGGCGATGCGCAAAGCGCCAAGCATGGTTTATGGCATCGCCAGGGTGATGAGTTTATTCACGTCAACTCGGTGCAGCCCAACGGTCTGCTGTACGGCGTCACCCGTTATCGTTTCGACAATGAGCGTCACATGCTGTCTTCCAGCTTCGCCAAACGGGCGAAGTTCGATCAGGATCACTGGCAATTGAGCGACGTCACCACCACGCTGTTCCATGAAAAGAGCACCGAAGTGGTCACCGCCCCGGTCGAGCGTTGGAATGTCGCCTTGAGTCCGCAGCTGTTGAGTACGGTGGTCATGTCGCCTGATACGCTGTCGATCAGCGGTCTGTGGGGTTACATTCACTACCTGGCTGACCAGGGCCTGAGCAATGGTCGTTACTGGCTGGCATTTTGGGTCAAGGTGTTGCAGCCGCTGGTCACCGCCGCCCTGGTACTGATGGCGATTTCCTTCATCTTCGGGCCGCTACGCTCAGTGACCCTTGGTCAGCGAGTGTTCACTGGCGTGCTGGTGGGCTTCACCTTCCGCATCGTTCAGGATTTGCTCGGTCCTTCGAGCCTGGTCTTCGGTTTCTCGCCACTGTTTGCGGTGCTTGTTCCGGCGGGTGTCTGTGCCTTGGCCGGGGTCTGGTTGTTGCGCCGGGCCGGCTGATCAAGGGTTTCTCCTGACGTTGCTGGTCACTCAAAACGCCCCTGTCGCAAGACCGGGGCGTTTTTGTATCCGTCGTCTGACCTGCAAACGTGACGCTTGCGCCATGGATCAGGTACAATTCCCGGCTATTTTTCGGCGGGCTATGCCTGCAGCCTTTTTGAGTGTTGATCCGTGAGTGATTTGAGTCATATCCGCAATTTCTCCATCATCGCCCACATTGACCATGGCAAGTCGACGCTGGCCGATCGCTTCATCCAGATGTGTGGCGGCCTTGCCGAGCGCGAAATGGAAGCCCAGGTTCTGGACTCCATGGACCTGGAACGTGAACGCGGGATCACCATCAAGGCCCACAGCGTCACCCTGTATTACACCGCTCGCGATGGCATCAAGTACCAGCTGAACTTCATTGATACCCCGGGCCACGTCGACTTCACCTATGAAGTCAGCCGGTCGCTGGCGGCCTGTGAAGGCGCGTTGCTGGTAGTCGATGCCGGTCAGGGCGTTGAAGCGCAGTCGGTAGCCAACTGCTACACCGCGATTGAGCAGGGCCTGGAAGTGATGCCGGTCCTGAACAAGATCGACCTGCCTCAGGCCGATCCTGACCGCGTGAAAGAAGAAATCGAAAAAATCATTGGCATCGATGCCACCGACGCGGTCGAGTGCAGCGCCAAGACTGGTCTGGGCGTCGACGAAGTGCTGGAGCGTCTGGTCAAGACCATTCCTGCGCCGACCGGCAACTATGAAGATCCGCTGCAAGCGTTGATCATCGACTCCTGGTTCGACAACTACCTGGGCGTTGTTTCCCTGGTTCGCGTACGCCACGGTCGTGTGAAGAAGGGCGACAAGATCCTGGTCAAGTCCACCGGCAAGATCCACCTCGTGGACAGCGTCGGTGTCTTCAACCCGAAACACACCGCCACCGTTGACCTGAAGGCCGGCGAAGTGGGCTTCATCATCGCCGGCATCAAGGACATTCACGGTGCACCGGTCGGTGACACCCTGACCTTGAGCTCCACGCCGGACGTCGACGTGCTGCCAGGCTTCAAACGCATTCAGCCGCAGGTTTACGCCGGCCTGTTCCCGGTCAGCTCCGACGACTTCGAAGATTTCCGTGAAGCCCTGCAAAAGCTCACGCTCAACGACTCGTCCCTGCAGTACACCCCGGAAAGCTCCGATGCCCTGGGCTTCGGTTTCCGTTGCGGGTTCCTCGGCATGCTGCACATGGAAATCATCCAGGAGCGCCTGGAGCGCGAGTACGACCTGGACCTGATCACCACGGCGCCGACGGTAATTTTCGAGCTGCTGCTGAAAACCGGTGAAACGATTTACGTCGACAACCCGTCGAAGCTGCCAGACCTGTCCTCGATCGAAGACATGCGCGAACCGATCGTGCGGGCCAATATTCTCGTGCCGCAAGAGCACCTGGGCAATGTCATTACCCTGTGCATCGAGAAGCGTGGCGTACAGCACGACATGCTGTTCCTCGGTACCCAGGTTCAAGTGACCTACGATTTGCCGATGAACGAAGTGGTCCTGGACTTCTTCGACCGTCTGAAATCCACCAGCCGTGGCTATGCTTCGCTGGATTACCATTTCGATCGTTATCAATCGGCTAATCTGGTGAAACTGGATGTGCTGATCAACGGTGACAAGGTCGACGCCCTCGCGTTGATCGTGCACAAGGATAACGCGCACTACAAAGGTCGCCAGTTGACCGAGAAGATGAAAGAACTGATTCCACGTCAGATGTTCGACGTCGCAATCCAGGCCGCCATTGGCGGGCAGATTATTGCGCGGACCTCTGTCAAGGCGCTCAGAAAGAACGTATTGGCCAAATGCTACGGCGGTGACGTTAGCCGTAAGAAGAAACTGCTTGAGAAGCAAAAGGCCGGTAAGAAACGCATGAAGCAAGTCGGCAACGTGGAAATTCCACAAGAAGCCTTCCTTGCAGTGCTCAGGTTGGATAGTTAGGTCCTATGTCACTAAATTTCCCGCTGTTGCTGGTCATCGCCGTGTTCGTCTGCGGCCTGTTGGCGTTGCTCGATCTGGTTTTCCTGGCGCCGCGTCGGCGTGCCGCCATTGCCTCCTATCAGGGCAGCGTCAGCCAGCCTGATGGGGTGGTGGTCGAGAAACTGAACAAAGAGCCGCTGCTGGTCGAGTACGGCAAGTCGTTCTTCCCGGTGTTGTTCATCGTGCTGGTACTGCGTTCGTTCCTGGTGGAACCGTTCCAGATTCCTTCCGGCTCGATGAAACCGACCCTGGACGTTGGCGACTTCATTCTGGTGAACAAGTTTTCTTACGGGATCCGCTTGCCGGTGGTCGACAAGAAAGTCATCGAAGTCGGTGATCCACAGCGCGGCGATGTGATGGTGTTCCGCTACCCGAGTGATCCGAACGTCAACTACATTAAACGTGTGGTGGGCCTGCCGGGTGACCAGATTCGTTACACCGCCGACAAGCGTCTGTTCGTCAACGGTGAGTCGATCGCCGAACAACTGGTCGGCTCCGAGCCGGGCACGTTGGGCAGCGCCGAGCTCTACAAGGAAAAACTCGGCGTCGCCGAGCACCTGATCCGCAAGGAAATGAGTCGTTACCGCGCAACGCCGGACCGTTCGTGGACCGTGCCTGCCGGGCACTACTTCATGATGGGCGACAACCGCGACAACTCGAATGACAGTCGCTTTTGGGATGATCCGAGCATTCCCAAGGATCTGCTGGGCATGGTTCCCGACAAGAATATCGTCGGCAAGGCCTTCGCAGTCTGGATGAGCTGGCCGGAACCTAAACTCAGTCACCTGCCGAATTTCTCGCGGGTTGGCCTGATCAAGTAATCACACACGGCGCTGTTGAACACAGCGCCGAATGCATTTCTGGAGTCGGCATAACCGGCGACAGAAGCATGAAAACAACGATATTCAGGACGTTATTTTTGAACACAGCGTTAATTGTCCCAAGCCTGCGCCGCATCACGGCGATGGCGGTGGAATCCAACCACGAACTCAGCGTGGGTAAACCGTGAGCGTCTCCTTAAGCCGTCTCGAGCGTCAGCTCGGCTACACCTTCAAGGATCAGGAACTGATGGTCCTGGCCCTGACTCACCGCAGCTTTGCCGGGCGTAACAACGAACGCCTGGAATTCCTCGGTGATGCCATCCTTAACTTTGTCGCTGGCGAGGCGCTGTTCGATCGCTTCCCGCTGGCTCGCGAAGGTCAGTTGTCGCGCTTGCGCGCACGCCTGGTGAAAGGCGAGACCCTGGCCGTACTGGCTCGCGGTTTCGATCTGGGCGAGTACCTGCGCCTGGGTTCCGGTGAATTGAAAAGCGGCGGGTTCCGTCGCGAGTCGATTCTGGCCGATGCCCTTGAAGCGCTGATTGGTGCGATCTACCTGGATGCTGGCATGGACATGGCACGCGAACGCGTGCTGGCCTGGCTGGCCGGGGAGTTCGAAGGCCTGACGCTGGTCGACACCAACAAAGATCCAAAAACCCGTCTGCAAGAGTTCCTGCAGTCGCGGGGTTGTGAACTGCCGCGTTACGAAGTGGTGGATATCCAGGGTGAGCCGCATTGCCGGACGTTTTTCGTCGAATGTGAAATCACCTTACTGAATGAAAAAAGCCGAGGTCAGGGTGTGAGCCGTCGTATTGCCGAACAGGTAGCGGCCGCTGCAGCACTGATTGCCCTGGGCGTGGAGAATGGCCATGACTGATTCAACTGCAACTCGCTGTGGCTATGTCGCCATCGTCGGCCGTCCCAACGTGGGCAAGTCCACGCTGCTGAACCACATCCTCGGTCAGAAGCTGGCGATCACCTCGCGCAAGCCTCAGACCACTCGCCACAACATGCTCGGCATCAAGACCGAAGGCGCCGTGCAGGCGATCTACGTCGACACCCCCGGCATGCACAAAGGTGGCGAGAAAGCCCTGAACCGCTACATGAACAAGACCGCTTCGGCGGCGTTGAAAGACGTCGACGTGGTGATCTTCGTAGTTGACCGCACCAAGTGGACCGACGAAGACCAGATGGTCCTCGAGCGCGTTCAATACGTGACCGGCCCGCTGATCGTGGCGCTGAACAAGACTGACCGCATCGAAGACAAAGCCGAGCTGATGCCGCACCTGACCTGGTTGCAGGAACAGTTGCCGAACGCGCAGATCATGCCGATCTCGGCCCAGCACGGGCATAACCTCGAAACGCTGGAGCGCGTGATTGCCGGTTACCTGCCGGAAAACGATCACTTCTTCCCGGAAGACCAGATCACCGACCGCAGCAGCCGCTTCCTCGCCGCTGAACTGGTACGCGAGAAAATCATGCGCCAGATGGGCGCCGAGCTGCCGTACCAGATCACCGTCGAAATCGAAGAGTTCAAGCAGCAGGGCAAAACCCTGCACATCCATGCCTTGATCCTCGTCGAGCGCGACGGCCAGAAGAAAATCATCATTGGCGACAAGGGCGAGCGGATCAAACGCATTGGCACCGAGGCACGCAAGGACATGGAATTGCTGTTCGACTCCAAGATCATGCTCAACCTCTGGGTCAAGGTGAAAGGCGGCTGGTCCGACGACGAACGCGCCTTGCGTTCGCTGGGTTACGGCGACCTGTAACACCGGTTCCTGATACACCGAAGTACCCTGTGGGAGCGAGCTTGCTCGCGATAGCGGTCTGCCAGTCAACACCGATGTTGAATGTCATGCCCTCATCGCGAGCAAGCTCGCTCCCACATTGGTTTTGGGTGGTTTATAAATCTGTGCTGACTCATTGAGAACGCTGACTTCCATGTCCCAAACCCCACCCATCGGCCAACCCGCGTTCGTGCTCCACTCCCGCGCTTACCGCGAGAACAGCGCATTGGTGGATTTCCTTACGCCGCAAGGTCGGCTGCGGGCGGTATTGCGCAGTGCTCGGGGCAAGGCCGGGACGTTGGCACGGCCGTTCGTGCCGCTGGAAGTGGAGTTCCGTGGGCGTGGTGAATTGAAGAACGTCGGTCGCATGGAAAGCGCTGGCGTCTCCACCTGGCTAAATGGTGAGGCGCTGTTCAGCGGTCTCTACCTCAATGAGCTGTTGATTCGGCTGTTGCCGTCCGAAGACCCGCATCCCGCTGTGTTTGACCACTACGCCGCGACCCTGCTTGCGCTTGCCGAAGGTCGTCCGCTGGAGCCTTTGTTGCGATCCTTCGAATGGCGGCTGCTGGATGACTTGGGTTACGGCTTTGCCCTGACTGCCGACATCCATGGCGATCCCATCGCGCCGGACGGTCTCTACCGTCTGCAAGTGGATGCGGGACTCGAACGGGTCTACCTGCTGCAACCCGGTCTGTTCAACGGCACCGAGCTGTTGGCGATGGCCGATGCAGATTGGTCTGCCCCTGGCGCGCTATCGGCAGCCAAGCGATTGATGCGCCAGGCACTGGCCGTTCATCTGGGCGGTCGTCCCTTGGTGAGTCGCGAGTTGTTTCGCAAGCCATAGGGTCTGTTGATGCTTGGCAGCGGCCGCGCCGGGCGCCCACTTGGCGCAGGGCTGCGTTGCTCGGAACTTATTTGGAACAACCAAACTACGTTCCTCGCGCCTTGCCCTGCACCAAGTGGTCATCCGTCGCGGCCGCTGCCAAACATCAACAGACCCTATCTCCCCGTGTATGCTGTGCGCCGAACTTTTCCATTTTCAGGAGCGCTTCCGTGACCACCAGCAATCGCATTCTTCTTGGCGTGAACATCGACCACGTAGCCACCCTGCGGCAGGCCCGGGGCACGCGCTATCCGGATCCGGTCAAGGCAGCACTGGATGCGGAAGAGGCGGGCGCTGACGGCATTACCGTGCACCTGCGCGAAGACCGTCGGCACATTCAGGAGCGCGACGTGTTGCTGCTCAAGGATGTGCTGCAAACCCGCATGAACTTCGAAATGGGCGTCACCGAAGAGATGATGGCGTTCGCCGAACGCATTCGTCCGGCGCACATTTGCCTGGTGCCTGAAACCCGTCAGGAACTGACGACCGAAGGTGGTCTGGACGTGGCGGGTCAGGAAGCACGGATTAAAGCAGCGGTGGATCGCTTGGCGAAAATCGGCTGTGAAGTGTCGCTATTCATTGATGCTGACGAGCGGCAGATCGAAGCGTCCCGTCGTGTTGGTGCGCCGGCTATTGAGCTGCATACCGGTCGTTATGCCGATGCCGAGACGCCAACCGAAGTGGCTGAAGAGCTCAAGCGTGTGGCGGATGGCGTGGCGTTTGGTCTGGCTCAAGGTTTGATCGTCAATGCCGGTCACGGTCTGCACTATCACAACGTTGAAGCAGTGGCCGCGATCAAGGGCATCAACGAACTGAACATCGGCCACGCGCTGGTGGCTCATGCGTTGTTTGTCGGGTTCAAGTCGGCTGTTTCGGAGATGAAGGCGCTGATTCTGGCTGCTGCGTTGAAAGGCTAAGATCAAAAGATCGCAGGCTTCGCCAGCTCCTACAGGTGTACACATAACCTCGTAGGAGCTGCCGAAGGCTGCGATCTTTTTTGCACCGGCCCCGCGGTATTAGAGCTGTGGGGTTTCCTGATTCGGTTTGGTCTTGTCGACCCCCGGCACATGCAGGTTGCCTTCGGCCACTTGATTGCCTTCAAGCTGCGGCTGCGTGACCCACGTCAGGATGTCGTAGTAACGACGGATGTTCGCCACGAAGTGCACCGGCTCGCCGCCTCGGGCGTAGCCATAACGGGTCTTGCTGTACCACTTTTTCTCTGACAGGCGCGGCAGGATCTTCTTCACATCCAGCCATTTGTCCGGATTCAGTCCTTCCTTGGCCGCGAGTTTGCGCGCGTCATCCAGGTGACCGCTGCCGACGTTGTAGGCCGCCAGTGCAAACCATGTGCGATCCGGCTCTTGAATCGACTCGTCCAGCTGATCCTTCATGTAAGCCAGGTACTTGGCGCCGCCCATGATGCTCTGTTTAGGGTCGAGCCGGTTGGACACGCCCATGGCCTGCGCCGTGTTCTGGGTCAGCATCATCAGCCCGCGCACGCCGGTCTTCGACGTGACCGCCGCTTGCCATAACGATTCCTGATAGCCGACTGCTGCCAGCAGGCGCCAGTCGACTTTCTCTTTCTTGGCGTACGCTTTGAAGTGCTGTTCATACTTGGGCAGCCGTTGCTGCAAGTGCTGGGCGAAGGTGTAGGCGCCCACGTAGCCGAGGACATCGACATGTCCGTAGTAACGGTCTTTCAGGCGTTGCAGGGTGCCGTTTTTCTTCACTTTGTCGAGATACGTATTGATCTCGTTGAGCAGGCTGTTGTCGTCACCAGCGGCCACGGCCCAGCTCTGATTGCTGGCGTCGCCGAGGTCAAATGCCACTCGCACCTTGGGGAAGTAGACCTGGTTCATCGCCACTTCGTTTGAGTCGACCAGGGTCAGATCAATCTGACCTTCATCGACCATCCGCAGCAGGTCGACGACTTCAACAGCGTCGGACTCTTCGTAATCAATGCCGGGGTATTTCTTTTTCAGCTCCGCCAACTGCTCGGCGTGGGTGCTGCCCTTGAGCACCATGATCTTCTTGCCCACCAGATCCTTCGCATCGGTGGGCCGCGATTGGCCGTTGCGATAGATGATCTGCGGGGTGACTTCGAGATAGGAGTGGGAAAACCGTACCTGCTTTTTGCGCACTTCGCTGCTGACCAGGCCGGCAGCAGCGATCACCGGGCCGTTGGGTTTGCCCACCTGATTAAACAGGTCGTCGAGGTTGTCGGCGGTTTCGATTTTGAGTTCCACCCCCAGATCGTCGGCGAAGCGCTTCACCAGCTCGTATTCGAAGCCGGTTTCACCGTTGCGATCCTGAAAGTAGGTGGCGGGGCTGTTTCGGGTAACCACCCGCAGCACGCCATCCTCCTTTACGCGCTCAAGCGTGTTGGGTTTATCAACACAGCCACTGAGCACCAGGAAGAGTCCGGTTGCGATCAGCCATTTGGCGAACCGCGGACGCAAAGCCGTTGGGGAAAACATCTGCGCAGTATACGCAAAGGACCACGAGCGCCATATCTCGACAGCGAAGGGCTTGTCTGCTAGGCGGCTTAAAACCGCTCCGGAGCCCGCAGGAATGGGCTCGAGCAGCATTTTGTGACAGAAAAAATAACGCTCGGCGCGCACCTGTTTGAGGTCCGAACACCCGGCCCGACGCCCGGGTGCAGCCGCCCGTACCGTTTCGGGTGATGTCGCGGCCTGTTTAGGCTAGAATGCACGGCCTCAAAGCACACCCCTTCCCGAGGCTGTCCCGAAGATGTTGATCCTGCGCGGCGCTCCTGCCCTTTCTGCCTTTCGCCACAGCAAACTCCTTGAGCAACTGAGCCAGAAAGTTCCGGCTGTCAGTGGCTTGTATGCTGAATTCGCTCACTTCGCCGAAGTTACCGGCGTCCTGACCGGCGACGAACAGCAGGTGCTCGCGCGCCTTCTGAAGTACGGCCCAAGTGTTCCGGTACAAGAGCCGACCGGTCGTCTGTTCCTGGTGTTGCCGCGGTTCGGCACCATCTCGCCGTGGTCCAGTAAAGCCAGCGACATCGCTCGCAACTGCGGCCTGACGAAAATCCAGCGCCTGGAACGCGGCATCGCGTTCTACGTCGCCGGCCAGTTCAGCGACGCCGAAGCGCAGCTGATCTCCGATGCGCTGCATGACCGCATGACCCAGATCGTCCTCGGCAACCTTGAACAAGCCGCCGGCCTGTTCAGCCATGCCGAGCCGAAACCGCTGACCGCGATCGACGTGTTGGGTGGCGGCCGCGCCGCGCTGGAAAAAGCCAACACCGAGCTGGGCCTGGCCCTGGCCGAAGACGAGATCGATTACCTGGTCAACGCCTTCGTCGGCTTGAAGCGCAACCCCCACGACATCGAACTGATGATGTTCGCCCAGGCGAACTCCGAGCACTGCCGTCACAAGATCTTCAACGCCAGTTGGGACATCGACGGTCAGAGCCAGGAAAAAAGCCTGTTCGGCATGATCAAGAACACCTACGTGATGCACAGCGAAGGCGTTCTGTCGGCTTATAAGGACAACGCTTCGGTCATCGTCGGCAACGTCGCCGGCCGTTTCTTCCCGGACCCTGAAACCCGCCAGTACGGCGCGGTGCAGGAACCGGTGCACATCCTGATGAAAGTCGAAACGCACAACCACCCGACTGCGATTGCCCCGTTCCCGGGCGCGTCCACCGGCAGTGGCGGTGAGATTCGCGACGAAGGCGCTACCGGTCGTGGCGCCAAGCCAAAGGCTGGCCTCACCGGTTTCACCGTGTCCAACCTGCAAATCCCGGGCTTCGAACAGCCGTGGGAAGTGCCGTACGGCAAGCCTGAGCGCATCGTTACCGCGCTGGACATCATGATCGAAGGCCCACTGGGTGGCGCCGCGTTCAACAACGAATTCGGTCGTCCGGCCCTGACCGGTTACTTCCGTACCTTCGAACAGTCGATCACCACCCCGCGTGGCGACGAAGTTCGCGGTTACCACAAGCCGATCATGCTGGCCGGCGGTATGGGTAACATCCGTGCCGAACACGTGCAGAAAGGCGAGATCACCGTTGGCTCCAAGCTGATCGTCCTCGGTGGCCCGGCAATGCTCATCGGCCTGGGCGGCGGCGCGGCTTCTTCCATGGCCACCGGCACCAGCTCGGCAGACCTGGACTTCGCTTCCGTACAGCGCGAAAACCCTGAGATGGAACGTCGCTGCCAGGAAGTCATCGACCGTTGCTGGCAGTTGGGTGAACACAACCCGATCAGCTTCATCCACGACGTCGGCGCGGGCGGTCTGTCCAATGCCTTCCCGGAACTGGTGAACGACGGCAACCGTGGCGGTCGCTTCGAACTGCGCAACATTCCAAACGACGAGCCGGGCATGGCCCCGCACGAAATCTGGAGTAACGAATCCCAGGAACGCTACGTTCTGGCGGTCGGTCCGGCTGACTTCGAACGTTTCCAGGCGATCTGCGAACGTGAGCGTTGCCCGTTTGCCGTGGTCGGCGAAGCCACTGCCGAGCCGCAACTGACGGTCACCGACAGTCACTTCGGTAACAGCCCGGTGGACATGCCACTGGAAGTGCTGCTGGGCAAAGCCCCGCGCATGCACCGTTCGGCCGTTCGCGAAAACGAACTGGGCGACGATTTCGATCCGTCGACCCTCGAGATTGCAGATTGCGTCGAACGCGTTCTGCATCACCCGGCCGTGGCCAGCAAAAGCTTCCTGATCACCATCGGCGACCGCACCATCACCGGCCTCGTGGCCCGCGATCAGATGGTCGGCCCGTGGCAGGTTCCGGTGGCCGACGTTGCCGTCACCGCCACCAGCTTCGACGTTTACACCGGTGAAGCCATGGCCATGGGCGAGCGTACTCCGCTGGCACTGCTGGACGCTCCGGCGTCGGGCCGTATGGCCATCGGCGAAACCCTGACCAACATCGCGGCTTCGCGCATCAACAAAATCTCCGACATCAAACTGTCGGCCAACTGGATGTCCGCTGCCGGTCACCCAGGCGAAGACGCGCGTCTGTACGACACCGTGAAAGCGGTCGGCATGGAATTGTGCCCAGAGCTGGGCATCACCATTCCGGTGGGCAAGGACTCCATGTCCATGGCCACCCGCTGGAACGACGAAGGCGTCGACAAGACCGTGACGTCGCCGATGTCGCTGATCGTGACCGGTTTCGCGCCTGTGGCTGACATCCGTCAGACCCTGACGCCGGAACTGCGCATGGACAAGGGCACCACCGACCTGATCCTGATCGATCTGGGCCGTGGCCAGAACCGCATGGGCGCCTCGATCCTGGCCCAGGTTCACGGCAAGCTCGGTTCGCAAGCGCCGGACGTCGACGACGCCGAAGACCTCAAAGCCTTCTTCGCCGTGATCCAGGGTCTCAACGCCGACGGTCACCTGCTGGCTTACCACGACCGTTCCGACGGTGGTCTGCTGACCAGCACTGTGGAAATGGCCTTCGCCGGCCACTGCGGTCTGAGCCTGAACCTCGACGGTCTGGCAGAAACCTCCGCCGACATCGCCGCAATCCTGTTCAACGAAGAACTGGGC
Source organism: Pseudomonas rossensis (assembly GCF_039888995.1). Taxonomy (NCBI): domain Bacteria; kingdom Pseudomonadati; phylum Pseudomonadota; class Gammaproteobacteria; order Pseudomonadales; family Pseudomonadaceae; genus Pseudomonas; species Pseudomonas rossensis. Next base: position 48,746 of record NZ_JBBWCB010000021.1, read on the forward strand.
GCTGTGATCCAGGTTCGCCAGGACGCCACTCCAGACATCCTCGCGCAGTTCAGCGCAGCTGGCCTGGGTGACTGCGTGTCGGTGATCGGTCAGCCGATGAACAACGGCCAGATCAGCATCACGTTCAACGGCGACACCGTGTTCGAAGGTCAGCGTCGTCTGCTGCAACGTCAGTGGGCTGAAACCAGCTACCAGATCCAGCGTCTGCGTGATAACGCCGACTGCGCCGAACAAGAGTTCGACGTGCTGCTTGAAGAAGACAACCCGGGCCTGAGCGTCAAGCTGAGCTACGACGTCAACCAGGACGTCGCCGCGCCTTACATCAAGAAAGGCATTCGCCCACAGGTTGCCGTACTGCGTGAGCAGGGCGTCAACGGTCAGGTAGAAATGGCGGCCGCGTTCGACCGCGCCGGTTTCAACGCGATCGACGTGCACATGAGCGACATTCTGGCCGGCCGTGTCGACCTGAACGAGTTCAAAGGTCTGGTCGCTTGCGGTGGTTTCTCCTACGGCGACGTACTGGGTGCCGGCGAAGGCTGGGCCAAGTCCGCGCTGTTCAACAGCCGCGCTCGCGATGCGTTCCAGGGCTTCTTCGAGCGTAACGACAGCTTCACCCTCGGCGTGTGCAACGGTTGCCAGATGATGTCCAACCTGCACGAGCTGATCCCGGGCAGCGAGTTCTGGCCGCACTTTGTGCGCAACCGTTCCGAGCAGTTCGAAGCGCGCGTGGCGATGGTTCAGGTTCAGGAATCGAACTCGATCTTCCTGCAAGGCATGGCCGGTTCGCGTATGCCGATCGCCATTGCTCACGGTGAAGGTCATGCCGAGTTCGCCAGCGAAGAAGCGTTGCTGGAAGCTGATCTGTCGGGTTGCGTGGCGATGCGTTTCGTCGACAACCACGGCAAGGTCACCGAAAACTACCCGGCCAACCCGAACGGCTCGCCGCGCGGGATCACCGGTTTGACCAGCCGCGACGGTCGCGTGACGATCATGATGCCTCACCCGGAGCGTGTGTTCCGCGCGGTGCAGAACTCGTGGCGTTCGGAAGACTGGAACGAAGACGCACCTTGGATGCGTATGTTCCGTAATGCGCGCGTCTGGGTAAACTAAAAGCGGGTTAACTAAGCGCCGTGTACAAGCTCAGCTTTTTTGTTCCCACCAGTCACGTCGAAGACGTGAAAAGTGCCGTATTCGCCGCCGGCGGCGGACGGATCGGCGCGTACGACCATTGCGCCTGGCAAGTGCTCGGCCTCGGCCAGTTTCGCCCGTTGGATGGCAGTCAGCCGTTTGTTGGTGAAGCAGGGCAGGTCGAGCAGGTTGAGGAATGGAAGGTTGAGCTTGTCGTGGCGGATGAGTTGATTCGTTCTGTGGTGTTGGCTCTGAAGCAGAGTCATCCCTACGAGACGCCGGCTTATGAGGTGTGGCGGTTGGAGGATTTCTAGTCTTCCTGGCCGCTGAAATGAAAAACCCGCTGAATTTGCGTTCAGCGGGTTTTTTGTTGCCTGAACAATCAATGAATGCACACACCCCTTGTAGGAGCTGTCGAGTGAAACGAGGCTGCGATCTTTTGATTTTGATTTTTCAAGATCAAAAGATCGCAGCCTCGTTTCACTCGACAGCTCCTACAGAGGGCGTGGGTTAAACCTTGGCACTCACCTCACTGCGATTCACCAACGCATCCAGTGCATCATTCAAACTCGATGCCTTGTCGCCAATCAGCAGATGCCAAACCCCACCGTCCAACTGGCTGATGCCCTGGCATCCCAGCGCCTTCAAATCACACTCCGACAACGCCTTGCCATCCGCCAGTTGCAACCGGATCCGGGTCATGGCGATGCAATCCATCTGCAACACGTTCTCGCCGCCACCCAAAGCGTTCAGCCATTGCTGTGCTTCTGAATTCGCCACCGCAGCAGGTTTCGGCGCATCGATTACCGCAGCGGGGGAGGAAATGATCGCGCGCCCCAAAGCAGGCATCGCCAAGCGAATCTCATCGGCAATGCTGTCGGCCATCGGCCCGACCACTACCTGCAAACTCCCACCCTTGCCCGGACGCACAACCGCCATCGCACCCAGCGCTTTCAACTCCGCATCGTTTGCCTTGTTGCGATCCACCATGTCCAGCCGCAACCGAGTGGTGCACGCACCCACGGTGATCAAATTCTGCGCACCACCCAGCGCCTTGATGTAAGCCCCGGCCCGTTCGTTGTCGGCCACGACGACTTTGTCGCCCGCTGGAATATCTTCACGCCCTGGCGTCTTGAGGTTGAAGCGGCGAATGCAGAAATCAAACACCACGTAGTAGATCACCGCATACGCCAGCCCCACCGGCACCACCAGCCAGCCATTGGTGGATTTACCCCAGCCGAGAATCATGTCGATCAAACCACCGGAAAACGTAAAGCCGAGATGGATATTCAACAGGTTGGTGATCGCCATCGACAGGCCAGTCAGCAACGCATGCACTAGATAAAGCAGCGGCGCGAGGAACATGAAGGCGAATTCGATCGGCTCAGTCACACCCGTCAAAAACGACGTCAGCGCCATCGACAGGAAGATCCCGCCCATGACTTTGCGGCGTTCCGGCAAGGCATTGCGGTACATCGCCAGGCACGCGGCGGGCAGACCGAAGATCATCATCGGGAACATGCCGGTCATGAACTGGCCGCCTTTCGGGTCGCCGGCGAAGTAGCGCGACAGGTCGCCGGTGACGATGGCGCCCGTGGTCGGGTCGGTAAAGTTACCGAAGACGAACCACGCCATGTTGTTGAGGATGTGGTGCAGCCCGGTGACGATCAGCAGGCGGTTGAAAACGCCAAAGACGAACGCGCCGAAGCTGCCACTCTCCATCATCAACGTGCCGAAGCTGTTGATGCCGTGTTGGATGGGCGGCCAGATCAAGCCAAAGATGACGCCCAGGCCCACGGCGGCGAAGCCGGTGACAATCGGCACGAAGCGCCGGCCGCCAAAGAACGCCAGGTACTCCGGCAGCTTGATGTCCTTGAACCGGTTGTACAGCGCGCCGGCCATCAAGCCGCTGACGATCCCGGCGAGCATGCCCATGTTGATGCTCGCGTCGAGCACCTTGAGGGTAGAGATCATCACCAGGTAACCGATGACTCCGGCGAGTCCTGCGGTGCCGTTGTTGTCTTTCGCGAAGCCGACTGCGATGCCGATGGCGAAGATCATTGCCAGGTTGGCGAAGATCACTTGGCCGGCGTCGTGGATGATCGCAATGTTCAGCAGGTCGGTGTCGCCGAGGCGCAGCAACAGGCCGGCAATCGGCAGGATCGCGATCGGCAGCATCAGTGCGCGACCGAGGCGCTGGAGGCCTTCGATGAAATATTGGTACATGGCGGATCTCCCTGTGTTCTTTTTGTTATAGAGCTGTTGTTGTTCAGCTCAGAGGCCATTGCTGGTGACAGGCGTGACGTACAGCGGCGGCGCTGCTCAACTTGAGCAAGTCGTGGCTGATGCGCCGGCATTCGGTGGCGTCGAGGTGGCGGACGCGGTCCTTGATTTCACCGATCTGCACCGGGCTGACCGACAACTCGCTGACGCCCAGGCCGATCAGTACCGGTGTTGCCAGCGGATCGGAGGCGAGCGCGCCGCAGACACCGACCCAACGGTTATGCACCGCAGCACCCGCGCAGGTCTGGGCGATCAGCCGCAGCAGCGCCGGGTGCATGGCGTCGACCCGCGAAGCGAGGCCAGCGTGGTCGCGGTCCATGGCCAGGGTGTATTGCGACAAATCGTTGGTGCCGATGGACAGGAAGTCCGCGTGTTCGGCCAGTTGCTCGGCCAGCAGTGCGGCGGCGGGGACTTCGATCATCACGCCCAGCTCTGGACGTTCAAGCACACCGAGTTCAGTGCGCAGCGCGTCGAGACGCTGGCGGATGTGCAGCAACTCATCGACTTCGGTCACCATTGGCAACAGAATCCGGCAGCGCGACAGTGAGCTGACATGCAGCAAGGCGCGCAGTTGTTGATCGAGGATTTCCGGACGGACCTGAGCCAGGCGAATACCGCGCAGGCCGAGCACTGGATTGGCCTCAGCCGGCAGCGGCAGGTAGTCGAGTTGTTTGTCGCCGCCGACGTCGATGGTGCGAATGATCACCGACTTGTCGCCCATGGCATCGAGCACGGCTTGATAGGCGAGGCGCTGTTCGTCTTCGTCCGGCGCGGTGCTGCGATCTACAAACAGAAATTCGGTACGCAGCAAGCCGACGCCGTCGGCGCCATTGGTCAAGGCATCAGCCGCTTCAGCGCTGGAGGCCACATTGGCGGCGACTTCAATCTGCAAACCATCGAGCGTCAGCGCCGGGGTGTGCGCCTGAGCCTGTTGCGCGGCGCGGCGCTGTTGATGATCGAGTTGTGCCTGATGCACTTCGGCCAAACGTTCGGCACTTGGCATCAGTTCGAGGCGACCGCCATCGGCATCCAGCACAACCGCTTGGCCTTGTGGCTGATCCAGCAGCGTAGAACCCAGCGCGACCATGCACGGCAAACCTTTGCCGCGAGCGAGAATCGCCACGTGGGAAGTCGCGCCACCCTCGGCCATGCACAACCCGGCGACACCTTGCTGGCTCAGTTGCAGCAGATCGGACGGCGTCAGTTCATGGGCGGCGACGATGGCGCCGGCCGGCACGTCGTAGTGCCAGGTTTCGCCGAGCAGGGCACGCAGCACGCGTTGTTTGAGGTCGCGCAGATCGTTGGCGCGTTCGGCCAACAACGGGCTGCCGAGTTGCTGGAGCACCTCGCACTGCACGTCGATCGACTGGCTCCAGGCGTGGGTTGCGGCCATGCCCTGATCGATGGAAGTGTTCGCTGCGTTCAGCAGCGCCGGGTCTTCGAGCAGGGCGAGGTGCGCGGCAAAGATCGCTTCTTCGTCGGTGTTTTTATGTTTCCTGGCTTGGGCCAGCGTGTGGTCGATTTCACTGCGCACAACGGTCAGCGCGGCGTCGAGAACGTGTAGCTGTTGCTCGGGATCATGGTTGCCGGCGTCCACCGGCAGGCTGATAGCGGTCAAGGGGAACAACGGCCCGCCAACCAGACCGGGAGCGGCGCAGACGCCGTGCAGCACACCCGCTTCGGCCGCTCGAGTGCGTCGGGCAATCGGTGTCGGCGCGGCGGCGTGGCTGTCTTCGGCCAGTGCTGTGGATAACGCGATCAGCAACGCTTGCAACGCGGCTTCGGCGTCCGGGCCCTGGCAGCTGACCTGAACCTCGTCCTGTTCGCCAACGGCCAAACCCATCAGTCCGATCAAGCTGTCGCAGGTCGCCGATTTGCCAGCGAAATGCAGCTGCGATTTGCTCTTGAAACCTTGCGCTGTCTGACGAATCAGCGCTGCCGGACGGGCATGCAAACCGCCACGATGGGCGATGCGAACGTAGCCGTGAATTTCTTCCCCGGAGAGCTCCGCTTCAGCCTGCACGCCCGACGCGTGCCGACGAATGATGTGCAGCAATGGCTCGCCAACTTTCACCGACTTCAGCGTGATTGGCCGCGCCTGAAAGTCCTGGCTGTTGGTCAGGATCATCAGGCTGACCAGGCTTTTGCACTGCTGTGCGACCTTGTCCAGGTCGTAGCGCAACAGTGGCTGACCGTTGCTGACTCGCGCGCCTTCCTTGACCAGCATCGAGAAGCCTTCGCCCTGCAACTCGACGGTGTCGAGGCCCAGGTGCAGCAGCAATTCGGCACCGTTGTCGGCACGCAAGGTGACGGCGTGGCCGGTGCGCGCGACGTGCACCACGACGCCGGCGCACGGGGCGTGGAGGGTGTCGTTCAGCGGGTCGATGGCGATCCCGTCGCCCATGGCGCCGCTGGCGAACACCGGGTCCGGGACTTTGGCGAGCGTGAGCACCGGGCCGCTGAGCGGGGCGCTGAGGGTCAGCTCTTTATTATTGTTGTGCATGGCTCGGTCTCATCAGTAAAAACTACGGTTCGGATCAACTCGCCCTGTACGGATTAACTTTCCCTTGTAGGAGCTGACGAGTGAAACGAGGCTGCGATCTTTTGATCTTGCTCTTTAAAAACAACGTCAAAAGATCGCAGCCTCGTTTCACTCGTCAGCTCCTACGGGGGTTATTCGTCCGCCAGCAAATAGGGATGGATACCAATCGGTTCAGTGGGTGCGCGTCACTTTGCTCAAGTGCCGCGGCTGGTCCGGGTCCATGCCTCGGGCGACCGCCAAACTGGCGGCCATGACGTAGAAACTCTGGATTGCCAGAATCGGGTCGAGGGCCGGGTGCTCGGCGCGGGTCAGGGTGAGGTCGCGTTCGGCAATGTCATCCGGTGCGGCCAGCAATACGCGGGCACCGCGCTGGCGCATGTCGGCGGCGAGGCTCAGCAAACCGGCCTGTTCGGCACCGCGAGGGGCGAAGATCAGCAGTGGATAATTTTCGTCGATCAACGCCATCGGGCCATGACGGACTTCGGCGCTGCTGAAGGCTTCGGCCTGGATCGCCGAGGTTTCCTTGAATTTCAACGCGGCTTCCTGGGCGATGGCGAAACCGGCGCCACGGCCAATCACCATCAGACGCTGACAATCGCGCAGGGCATCGATGGCCAGGCTCCAATCCTGTTTTGCCGCCTCGCGCAAACCTTCCGGCAGTGCGAGGCCGGCTTCCAGCAATTGCGCATCCTCTTTCCAGTGGGCGATCAGACGGGCGCTGGCACTGAGGGTGGCGATAAAACTCTTGGTCGCGGCGACGCTGCTTTCGGTGCCGGCACACAGCGGCAGGCTGAACTCACACGCGGCCTCCAGCGGCGAACTCTCGGCGTTGACCATCGAGATGCTCAGGGCGCCGCGCTTGCGCAGCAGACGCATGCTGTTCACCAGATCGGGACTTTGCCCGGACTGCGAAAAGGCGAACGCCACTTGGCCGCTGACCTTCAACGGCGCTTGCAGCATGGTCACCACCGACATCGGCAACGACGCCACCGGGAAGCCCAATTGCTGCATGGTCAGGTAGGCGAAGTAACTGGCGGCATGATCGGAGCTGCCGCGAGCGACGGTCATCGCCACTTGCGGCGGCTGACGACGCAGGCGCCCGGCGATCTCGATCATCTGCGGGTCGAGCTGCTGCAATTGGGTTTGCACGGCCTCGAATGAGGACAGCGCCTCTTCAAGCATTTTTGAAGTCAATGTCTTCTCCTTCGACCATGACGGCGGTCAGTGTGAGTGAGCGATCGAGCCGCACGCAGTCGGCCCAGCTGCCGGGTTGCAGGCGCCCGCGTTCGGTGATGCCGAGGTAGTCGGCGGGGAATTGCGAAAGACGTTGCGAGGCCTCGGCGATCGGCAAGCCGATCTTCACCAGATTGCGCAGGGCTTGATCCATAGTCAGCGTGCTGCCGGCCAGCGTGCCGTCGGGCAAGCGCACGCCACCCAGGCATTTGGTCACGGTGTGGCTGCCAAGCTTGTACTCACCGTCGGGCATGCCGGCGGCGGCGGTGGAATCGGTGACGCAATACAGGCATGGGATCGAACGCAGGGCCACACGGATGGCGCCGGGGTGCACGTGCAGTAAATCCGGAATCAACTCGGCGTATTTGGCGTGAGCCAGTGCCGCGCCGACGATGCCCGGCTCGCGGTGATGCAGCGGGCTCATGGCGTTGTAGAGGTGGGTGAAACTGCTGGCGCCGGCGTTCAGCGCGGCAACGCCTTCCTCATAACTGCCGAGGGTATGGCCGATTTGCATGCGCACGCCGCGAGCGCTGAGGGCGCGGATCAACGCATCGTGGCCGGCGATTTCCGGGGCGATGGTGATCACCCGGATCGGCGCCAGTGCCAGGTATTCTTCGACTTCGGCCATCAACGCGGTGTGGGCGAAATTCGGTTGGGCACCTAGTTTGCCGGGGTTGATGTACGGGCCTTCGAGGTGCACACCGAGGACTCGGGCGCTGCCTTTCGGTCGCTGCTCGCAGAACTCGCCGACGTCCTTGAGCACTCGCGAAATCTCTTCGTTCGGCGCAGTCATGGTGGTCGCCAGCAGCGACGTGGTGCCAAACCGCACGTGGGTTTTGGTGATGGTCTCGAAGGCGGTTGCGCCTTCCATGATGTCTTTGCCGCCACCGCCATGAACGTGCAGGTCGATAAAACCCGGCAGCAGGTAAGGCAGGTCGTTGTCGGCCGGATCGCACGGTTGGCCTTCGATCGACACGACCTTGCCGTGTTCATGAGTCAGCCGGCCGCGAACCCAGCCGTGGGCGGTGAGGATGTTGTCTTCGGACATGATCGGTTCTCTCGTTTAGCGGCGTGGCTGATCAGCGGCGCAGCTCTGCAACAAAGTCGTAGTAGTCGTTGCGGCAATAGGTGTCGGTGACTTCGATCGGCGTGTTGTCTTCCAGATAGCCGACCCGGGTCATCAGCAGCATGGCGGTGCCGGGGGCGATGCCCACCAGGGCGGCGAATTCATCCGAGGCGTTGATCGCCTGAATGTGCTGCAGGGCGCGGACGATCGGCTTGCCAATGCCGTCGAGGTATTCGTAGAGGGAGTCGCCCACCGCTTGCGGCTTGGGAATGATCGAGGCGGGCAGGGTGCTCATCTCGATCGCCATCACCGTGTCGTCGGCTTTACGCAGACGCTTGAGCCGCGCGACCTTGTCGTTCGGCGAGAGGCCCAGGCGGATCAGTTCTTCGTGGGTCGGCGGAGTGATTTCACGCTCCAGCCATTGCGAGCCGGGGACGAAACCTTTCAGGCGCAGCATCTCGCTGAAACCCGAGAGGCGCGACAGCGGTTGTTCCAGGCGTGGGGTGATAAAGGTGCCGGAACCCTGGTTGCGGCGGATCAGGCCTTGCTCGAACAGAACTTCCAGCGCTTTGCGGGCGGTGACGCGGGAGATGCCCAGCATCTCGCTGAGGTTGCGCTCCGACGGCATGGCCTGTTCGGCTTTCCACTGACCGGCATGGATCGCCGCTTCCAGATTGCGCGCCAGTTGCAGGTACAACGGCGTGGGCTGGGTGTCGTCAGGGCGTAGGGCCTGGAGGTCATTCATGTGTGTTTTGTCCGATGCGGATATTGGAGTGTTGTCGCCCGGTGGTGGGGTGAAACCTAATACCACTTAAATACCATGTCAATGCCAGTACTTTGCTATGGGCGCGAGAAGGCCTGCCCAATTGGGTAGGCTGAAGGGCTGTAGGTTTGAAGTGGTATTAGAGGTGGGGATTTCAACAGCAAAGATCGCAGCCTTCGGCAGCTCCTACGGGTGAAATTGGTATCTACCCGGTAGGCGCTGTCGCAGGCTGCGATCTTTTGATTTTTTTTTCGATGAGCGACCGAAGGTAGCCGTTACGGACGGATTTCGATCATCGTGCCGTCCGGCACCAGATTCCAGACTTCGCGCATGTCCATATTGCGCATGGCGATGCAGCCGTCGGTCCAGTCCAGCGTGTGGAACAGGTCTTCGGGGTTTTCTTCGGTGTCCGGGGTGCCGTGGATCATGATCATGCCACCGGGCTCGACGCCTTCGCGCCGGGCGCGGACGGAGTCACTGATGTTCGGGTAGGAGATGTGCATCGACAGGTTGAAACGGTCACTGGTCTTGCGCCAGTCCATCCAATAAAAACCTTCAGGCGTGCGTTTGTCGCCTTCCATGAGTTTCGGGCCGATCGGTCTTTTTCCCAATGAGATGCGATAGGTCTTGAGCGGCTTGCCGTCATTGATCAATTGCAATTGGTGGGCGGATTTGAGAACCAGGATTTTTTCGATGACTTTGCCGTCCAGGGTTTCCGCAACGGAAGCCTGGGAGATAGCGACAAATGACAAGCAAAACAGGGCAAGCAGCCAGCGCATTGAAACGATATCCCTAAGAGGTGTCGCGACTATTTAGTTATAGGTGATTTTAGAACCAGGAGCGTTATGTGATGGCAGGCTGAGCAAGCGGCGGGATCGACTCGGACCGCACGGGGTAGACCTCGGTCCGCCGGTCAGCGAAGAAGCATTCTAAGGTACGGCCCACTGTGCGGAAAGCCAGCTCGGACCAAGGGATGTCGGCTTCTTCGAAAAGCTGCACTTCCAGGCTCTCTTGACCGGCGCAAAAGTCCAGGTCCACCAGTTCGGCGCGGAAGAACACATGCACCTGGCTGATGTGCGGCACGTCGATCAACGTATAGATGCTCAGGTTGCGCACCCGCGCGCAGGCTTCTTCGGCCGTCTCGCGAATGGCCGCCTGCTCGATGGTTTCACCGTTCTCCATGAAGCCGGCGGGCAGGGTCCAATAACCAAGCCGAGGCTCGATGGCGCGTCGGCACAGCAAGACCTTGGAACCCCAGGTCGCCACGCAACCGGCGACGATATTGGGGTTCTGGTAGTGAATCGCGTGACAGCTGTCACAGACAAAACGCAGGCGCGAATCGCCCTCTGGAATGCGCTGGGTCACCGGGTTGCCGCACTGACTGCAAAATTTCATGCTTGGGTTCCTGAATGCTGCGCCTATCTTCGCGTGCGGCGGTGTCTGTCGGCAAGTTGTCGTTTAGCGACATGCAGTGGTTATGGGGTTGGGCGGTCGGTTCGATTGGTGCATGATGCGAGGTAGAGAACAAATCGAGAAGACTCATGCTGGACGAGCTACTTCACCGGGTAAGCAACCACACGCCGCTAACCCTGGAAACCGATCGACGTTTCCCCGAAGCCGCGGTGCTGGTGCCCATCACCCGCAGTGACGAACCTGAACTGGTTCTGACCCTGCGCGCCAGCGGGCTCTCGACCCATGGTGGTGAAGTGGCCTTTCCCGGTGGGCGACGCGACCCCGAAGACCCGGACCTTATTTTCACTGCCCTGCGCGAAGCCCAAGAAGAAATTGGCCTGCCGCCGGGGCTGGTTGAAGTGATCGGCCCGCTGAGCCCGTTGATCTCCCTGCACGGCATCAAGGTCACCCCCTATGTCGGTGTGATTCCGGACTTTGTTGAGTATCAGGCCAACGACGCCGAGATCGCCGCAGTCTTCAGCGTACCGCTGGAGTTCTTCCGCAAGGATCCGCGCGAACACACCCATCGCATCGATTACGAGGGCCGCAGTTGGTACGTGCCGAGTTATCGCTATGGCGAGTACAAAATCTGGGGCCTCACGGCGATTATGATCGTCGAGTTGATCAACCTGCTCTATGACGCCCAAATCAGCCTGCATCACCCGCCCAAGCCTTATATCAACACCTGAAGCCATCGCTCGTATGGCCTGAACCCTGCTTTTTCCAAGTGAGCCTGCCTGGCCTTGAGGACAATAAGATGAAATATCGCCTGGGCGACGCCCGCGTCGAAACCCATCCGCAGAGCTGGGTCGCACCCAATGCCGTGCTGGTGGGTAAGGTCAAACTGGAAGAGGGCGCCAACGTCTGGTTCAACGCTGTGCTGCGTGGCGACAACGAGTTGATCCTGATCGGCAAGAACAGCAACGTCCAGGACGGCACGGTGATGCACACTGACATGGGTTACCCGCTGACCATCGGCACCGGCGTGACCATCGGCCATAACGCCATGCTTCATGGCTGCACGGTGGGCGATTACAGCTTGATCGGCATTAACGCGGTGATCCTCAACGGCGCGAAAATCGGCAAGAACTGCATCATCGGCGCCAACTCACTGATTGGTGAGGGCAAGGAGATTCCAGACGGTTCGCTGGTCATGGGCTCCCCCGGCAAAGTGGTCCGCGAGCTGACCGAGCCGCAGAAAAAAATGCTGGAGGCCAGCGCTGCTCACTATGTGCATAACTCGCAACGTTATGCCCGCGATTTGGTTGAGCAGGAAGAATGAGCGCCACTGAACGGCCGGTGCTATCGCCCTGCGTGAACATTTGCGCGCTGGACGACGATGACATTTGCACCGGGTGTCAGCGCACAGTGGAAGAGATCACGCGCTGGAGCCGGATGGACAACGAGGAGCGCCGCCAGGTGTTGGGGTTGTGTCATGAGCGGGCCAAATCGAGCGGGATACTCTGGATGATCGGCAAAACTCCCAACTTGTAATTGGATGGACTCGCCCAAGCCGAGGCGTCAATGCGCCACGGTGGCAGTCTAATCAGCCAACGACAGCGAGGGCGAGTCCATGAAAAAGCATACTTCGATTGATCAATCCCT
>NZ_JBBWCB010000201.1:0-7574 GCF_039888995.1 Pseudomonas rossensis
ATTCAGTGTGGGGGCGAGCTTGCTCGCGATAGCGGCCGATCAGGCACCGAAAGTCTTGCTGACTAACGCATCCACCTCAGCAGTCCCCGGCGAAGTCGCCGGCCCCCATCGAGTCACCGCCAACGCCGCCGCCGCATTAGCCCGCCGCGCCGCGTCAACCGGTACCAACCCTTGCGCCAACCCGGCCACAAACACCCCGGCATGTGCATCCCCCGCGCCGTTGCTGTCCACCGCCTCAACCTTGAAACCCGGCACATGCTGGCGGTTTCCACGCTGGCTGATCCAGCACCCTTGCGGGCCGTCACGAACCACCATCAACACGTCGGCCGGCAGATGATCGGCCAACCGGTTCAACGCCTCGGCAATGTCCGGCGCACCGGTAAATTTCAACGCCTCGACACTGTTGCTGGTCCACAGATCGATGCGCGTCAGCAAGGCTTGCATCAACGGCTCATCCGGCGAATCCACCAGCGGGCCCGGATCGAACACCACGTTGATCCCTCTTGGCAAATCCAGCACCCAATTCACCAGCGCCTGTGCTTTGCCGCCATGCAGCAGGCTGTAGCCGCTGACGTAGACATAGTCTCCCGCCTCGGCCGGCACGCTGGCCAAATCCTCGGCCGTCAGCTCACCTTCGGCGCCGATGTAGGAAATGAAACTGCGCTCGGCCGAGGCTTCGGTTAACGCGACGCACAATCCCGTATCCCGTTCGGCGCGGTGAGTGATGCCGATCCGAATGCCTTCAGCCTTCATCGCCTCACGGGCAAGATCACCGAAACGGCCGGTGCCGTGGCGGCCGAGGTAAACCACCGGCAAACCATTGCGCTGGGCGGCAGCCATCACATTGAAGCCACCGCCAGCCTCGAAACTGGCGGATTGCGCCAGCACATCGCCGCCCGAATTCGGCAGTTTATTCACGGCCATGACCAGGTCGATCATGACCTGGCCGGTGTGCAGCAATCTAGGCATGAGCGTTCTCGGTCAACGCGGCGCGGCGATCCTTGGCGCCACCGAGTACAAAATAAATGCCACCCGCCACCAGGAACGTCACGATCCAGCCGAGGCCGTTATGGCCCAGCCAGGAGTCGGACAGGAAGCCGCGGAACCACACGGTTTGTTCGGTCGTACCGATGGTGGTGAAGCTGAAGCCCAACACGATCGCCACCGCCCACGCACCAAAGGCGCGCCACTCGATACCGCCGCTGTACCAGTAAGCGCTACTCGGGCTGACGTCCAGCAGGTCTTGGGGACTGTAGTAATGACGATGAATCAAGTCGACGACGAAGATCCCGACCCACGCGGTGATCGGCACGGCCAGCAGCGAAATGAAGGTAATGAACGGGCCATAGAAACTGTCGGCGATCAGCATGAAATAGATCGAACCGGCGAAGATCGCGACGATATCCACCACCACCGCGTAGACGCGTTTGACCTTCAAACCGAGGGTCAGCGTGGTCAATCCGGCGGAATACACCGACAGGTTGTTCGACAGCAGCAACCCGCCGAACGCGGTAATCAGGTACGGCACGGCCATCCAGGTCGGTAGCATGTCGCGGATCGCGATGATCGGGTCGGTGGCGGAGGCCAGGTCATTGTTGCCCACCGACAGCAGGCCGCCGAGGGTGATCAGCAGCACCAGCGGAATCCCCGCACCGAAGGCCGCTGATGCCACCAGGCGCACGGCTTTGACGCTGCGGTGCTGATAGCGCGACATGTCGGCACCGGCGTTGGCCCAACCGATCCCGGTGCCGGCGGCCATGGTGCCGACACCGATGATCATTGCACTCAGCGGTGCAGGCGTGGCATTGAACACCGCGCTCCAGTCGATGGTGGCGCAGAGGAAACCGCCGACCAGAATATTCAGCGCGCCGAACACGTAGGTTGCCCACTTCTGGATGACCAGCAAGGTGGCGTGACCGAGACCCGACACCGACAGGGTCAGCAGCACGAAAATCGCAATGAAGATTAACGTCAGCACGGGTGCGCTTTTGGCTTCCGCCGGCGAGCCGAACAGGATCGAGCACAGCGACAACAACACGAACGCGGCGGTGGTGGTGTTGACGGTTTCCCAGCCCAGACGCGACATCAGCGAGACCAGGGTCGGACCGATGTTGCCGCGTACACCGAAGATCGCTCGCGACAACGTCAGGCTCGGTGCGCGACCACGGCGACCGGCAATGGAGATGATCCCGACCACCGCGAAGGAGCCGGCAGCACCCAGGATTGCGACGATGATCGCCTGCCAGATCGCCAAGCCGCGAAAGGCTACAAGGGTCGCGCCCAGCGGCAGGCCGAGGATGGAGATGTTGGCAGCAAACCAGACCCAGAACAGTTGCAGCGGATGACCGTTGCACTCCGCTTCCGGCACGGGCTCGATGCCACGGGTTTCCAGTTGCCCGGCGCTTTGCCCGGCGTTTGATGAACTCATGTGATGCTCCTGTTGCCTTTGTTGTGGTTGTGGGCAATTTAGATATCGGAAGGCCTGGGGAACCCCTGTAGGAGCTGCCGAAGGCTGCGATCTTTTGATCTTGATTTTCAGCGGCTAAAAGGCCGCCAAGATCAAAAAATCGCAGCCTTCGGCAGCTCCTACAGGGGTAATGCGTAACTCAGCGGAGGATGAGGAGTCCTTTCACAAGGGGTTCCAGCTTCAGATCGTTAACGGTTTTGACCTTGTCGATCATCGCCTCCGGCCAACTCTCAAGGCCCAGGCAAGCCCCGAGCATGGCGCCGAGAAGCGCCGCGATGGTGTCGGTGTCGCCGCCAAGGCTCGCGGCCCTGCACAGCGCTTCGAACGCGTTCATTTCACCAATGGCCACTTGCTGGGCCAGGGCAAACGAGACCACCACCGATTCCTGCGAAGCCACCGACGTGCCGATCACGTCGTACATCAAATCCGCCAGCAATGCCTTGTCGCTGTCGACACTGATGGTCCGCGCCCAGCTGATGCGCGAGGCGATGCGTCCGCCAGCCACCCAGTAACCGTGGCTTTCAGCTTGTTGAGCGATTTGCTGGCCGAGGTTCAACGCCTCGCCCAGGTCCATGCCGTTGATACCGGCCGAGACCACCGCCGCCACCGCCGCCGCGCTGGAAATGCCCAGCGTGGTGTTGTGGGTGACCTGGCAAGCCTGCACGACAGCGTTGATGAATCGCTCAGGGTTGGCGACATCCGCCGCAATCCCCACTGGCGTGATGCGCATCGCCGCGCCATTGGTGGTGCCATAGCGCCCCGCTTCTTCCGGCGAGTGGCCGGCGAGGATCATTTCGATGGCACGTTTGGTCGAAGGGCCAAGCAGGTCTTGCGAGCCCTTGGCCTGCATCGCGGCTTCCCATTCGATCAACCGTTGGGCGAGCACCGACGGTTCGATCCGGCCCTCGCCTTCAACCAGCAATTGGCCGACCAGAATCGCCTGTTCGGTGTCATCGGTGATCGAGCCTTTGAGCATGTTGGCTGCGATCGGTTGATCGGGGCCTGCGTCTTCCAGGTCAGTGATTTCGCCGAAGCGCGCCTTGATCTCGGCACGGCTCAGGGATTGAGTCGGCATGCCCAGCGCATCGCCCAGGGCCAGTCCGTAGAACGCGCCCAATGCATGATTGAGCGCGGTCATTTTGTCTCTCCAAATTGCAGGTGCAGGCGAAAATGCACCGGGTCGAGCAAGCTTTCGACCTGCTCCATGAATCGGTTTTGCCTGTCGTAGGTGGTGCGCAAGGCCTTGAGGAAAACCGTGCCTTCCGGACGGCCGAGCAATTCGGCGTCTTCGGCGTTCAACGGTTCGGCGCCGATCCATTGATCGCCGCACTCGCCGATATAGCCGTAAGCGGCCAGGGTGATGGTCAGGGAGTTGTCGATAAGGCCGACCCGCGGCAGGCTTTCCAGGCCTCCGGTGGCGGGCATCAATGAGCGTTCAAGGGAGACCAGCTTGCCTTCGTTGGAACGGCGGCGACGGTCGAGGGTGATGAATTGGTCGGTGCCGAAACGCGGCAGCAGGTCAGGACGGGTGACCGCCTCCAGCCGCAGCACTTCGGTATTGATCAGTGCCCCGCTATCGGCCAGAGCCTGGGCCCAGCCGCTGCGTTGATCGAGCACCACACCGTCAAAGGTGACGATGGAGCCCACCCCGCTTTGCGTCGCGATGTAGTTGCGCCGTTTCAACTCAGCCAAGGCTTCGCGCAGCGTGCCGCGGCTGACTTTGAATTCTTGAGCCAATTGATGCTCGCCCGGCAAAAGAAAGCCGTCCTCCATGAGGCCGCTTTCGATGCGTCGGATGAGTTCATCAACCACCCGTTGTTTCTTGTCAAATCGTACCTGTCTAATCATGTACAACTTGATAACCGAAACGGGTTATAGCGAGCAAGGAATATTTAAGGGAGGTGACAGAAGGGAGCGGGACCAAAAGATCCCCTGTGGGAGCGAGCCTGCTCGCGAAAGCGCCGACACAGCCAACATCTATGTATCAGACAGACTGCTTTCGCGAGCAGGCTAGCTCCCACAGATAATGGGTGTCAGCGTTGTTTGAGGCGGTCGCTTCCTGGTTACCGCCGATGGCCATGGTGTTGCGCCCGTAGGTGGTGTAATTCAGGAGCCAGCCGAAAAACAGGAAGCAAACGATGGTGATCAAGATCGGCACCGGCACACCCAACAACTGGCCATTGCCTAAGACGAAGAACTGCTCTTGCGACACGCCCACCGCTTTGCCGTTGGCGAAGATGTAAGCCAGGCCGCGAACGATCTGCATGGTCGCCAGCGTGGTAATCAACGCATTGACCCGCAGCTTGGCGATCACGATGCCGTTGATCAAGCCGACGATCAGCCCCATGAACAGCGCCGCCACCACACTGAGAAACACACTGTCGGTGTCGCGCATCACCACCGCTGCGACCACGCCGGCGCAGGCAATCACCGAACCCACCGACAAATCGAAATGCCCGGACGCCAGGCAGTACAACATGCTGCAAGCGGCAATCCCCGTCGTCGAAATCGCCAGGCCCAGGCCGCGCATGTTCGGCGTCCAGGCGAGCGATTTGAACGAACCCGCTTTGTGACCTACGGTTAGCCGCGACAGATCAAGCAGTCAAATAGCATCTGCGCAACTAAAGTCCGCTATCGACAGGTATAAGCATGAACATGGATGCGTCTACGCAATACCCGATTGTTTTGGTCCACGGTCTTTTGGGCTTCGATAAAATTGCCGGTTATCCCTACTTCTTCGAGATCAAGGAAGCTCTGGAACACGCTGGGGCCAAGGTGTTTGCCGTTAACATTCCAGCCGTTAACGGAAACGAGGAGCGCGGTAAAAAACTACTCGAACACGTCAACCGTATTTTGCAGGAAACGGGAGCCGCCAAAGTCAATCTGATCGGCCACAGCCAAGGTCCATTGGCTGCACGCTACGTAGCGGCGCTACATCCGGAAAAGGTCGCGTCAGTCACTTCTGTCAGCTGCCCCAATCATGGCTCCGAGATTGCCGACCAATTGCATAAGGCGCTGACGCCTGGTGAATTGCCCGAAGCGCTCGTACTTGCCCTGTTCAAAGCAGTCGGCACCTTCATTTCGTTGATCAGCGACCATCCGGAAAACCCTCAGGACGCTCAAGCGGCTTTCGAATCCCTGACCAGCGCAGGATTGGCCGCTTTCAATCTCAAGTACCCGCAAGGGATACCGAAACATTGGGGTGGGGAAGGCAACGAAATTGAAAACGGCGTGTATTACTACTCTTGGAGCGGGATCCTGCAAAACTTTCAAAGTCTGCAACCTCTCGATCCTTCCCACTTGAACTGTATTGTGCTGTCGAAGTTATTTTATAAAGAGAAACACGCCAACGATGGGCTCGTCGGACAGTACAGCTCGCACCTAGGCAAAGTCATTCGTTCGGATTATCCGATGGACCATTTCGACGCAGTCAATCAAATGGCCGGGATCACGAGTTGGAACGTAAGCCCGGTCCATCTCTATCTTGAACATGCTGCTCGGCTTAAGGACAAAGGTTTGTAGGCAAAAAAATGGCCCACTTGATAGCGGGCCATTTTCCAGAACACAGCAACTCGGCGAGTTACGGTTCAAGTCCAATGGGGAAGAACTCGCCAGCGCTCCACACGCCTAACCAACGTTGCCCGTCAATCTCGCGAGTGACAGCCAGCTCCACCAGTTGGTAGAACACGTTGCGGTGGATCAGGGCTTCGAGGTTGGTGCGCACATGCACGTAGGGTGCAGGCTCCTGCGTGACCGGGTCGATCACCACGCGCATGGGGTGTTCGTTGCCGGCCTCGGCGGTCTCGTCAACATTGGTGGTAAAGCGCAAGACCTGGGTTTCACCCTCGCCCTCCACGTCCACGGCAATCGCCACGAAGGGCGCATCGTCGACCTTGATGCCAACCTTCTCGACCGGGGTGATGAGGAAGTAATCGTCACCATCGCGACGAATGATGGTGGAGAACAGCTTGACCATCGGCTTGCGCCCGATCGGCGTGCCCAGGTAATACCAGGTGCCATCACGGGCGATACGCATGTCGATGTCACCGCAGAAGTCGGGGTTCCACAGGTGGACCGGCGGCAAGCCTTTGGTTTTGGGGATTTGCCCCAACAGATCGTTGGCTTTTTGCGGGCCACTCATGGCGTTCTCCTTTTGAATTACTGGTCGCTGAGTCCCAGCAGGCTGCGCGCGTATTGTTCAAGCGGCGGGCCCATCAGGTCTTCTGGCTTTTTGTCGTGGAACGTCAGTAAACCGCCACGACTCTTGATCCGTGCAGTATCAATCAAATACTGGGTGCTGGTCTCGATCAACATGATTTGAATCACGCCACCGTCGATACCGAGGCGATCCAGGGCTTCCTGATCGAGCCACTCGTCCGAGTTGCCGATACGGTCGTCAGACTTGGCGAACCGGGTATAGAGCAGGTAATGGGCACCGGCGGCACGGGCTTCGCCCATGGCTTGATCAAGACCTTCCGGGGTACGGGCGCGGCGGACCATGGGGAAGTATTCGACAAAGCCATCGAAGGCGACTTCGGCTATCACGTTAGGTCGTGGGTAGACAGTACTGCCTGGCGGCACAAAGGCGCCCTGGGCAATATAGACGAATGAGTCCGGTTGAATGCGCAGGTTATTCACACGGCGGCTGTCGCTATGGTCGAGCAACCCCGCGTCGCTCATGTGGTAGCGAGTCCCTTCAGCCAGATCGCTGACATTCATGCAGCCACCAAGCGCCAAAACGGCCAGCAGCAAAACCAGGCTACGCATCCTACCCTCCAGAGGCCGGTGACGGAAAACCGGCGAATGGCCATGGGATGCAGCTTCCGCGCCATCTCGGGAGAGGCATGGCTCTTGTAGCAGCTGCCGAAGGCTGCGTTCGGTTCGGGCCGCGTTCGGACGAAGCAGTCGCGAGATCAGGCGATGCGGTGTTCCAGACATATTTTGCTTACAGGATTTACGACTGCTGCGCAGCCGAACGCAGCCTTCGGCAGCTGCTATGTATGGACTCGCCCCCACTGTCTACCCGCTTTTGAAAAACCGCCGCCCCGTTGCATCTATGTATCAGGCCTATTCGAGGAAGCCGTCTTCGGCTTCTGGCCAAAATTGG
>NZ_JBBWCB010000202.1:0-7518 GCF_039888995.1 Pseudomonas rossensis
GCCTGGGCTTATCGATTCAGTTCACAAGTCAGCGTGCATTACCCGCGTGCGGTGGTGTTTGAAATCGAGTCCAGCCTGGGATTGTTCGGCGCCTGGCCGCAATTCGAGGCGCGGTTGCGGACCGAACTCGGCGAGTTGGGGTTTCGCCATCGGATTGTTGCCGCGCCCAACCCGGTGGCCGCACGGGTGCTGGCCAACGCGTATGACGGTCTGGTGGTGCCCGACGATCAAGCCTTGCAACATCATCTTGGGCAGCTGTCCATCGACCGGATCGGGCTGGAAACCAGCGTTGCCACCGCGTTATCGCGCATGGGGGTGCGCACGTTGAGTCAGGTTCAGGCGTTGCCTCGCCATAGCCTGGCCCGGCGTTTCGAGGCTCAGGTGCTCAAGCATCTGGACGCCTTGCTCGGGTTACGGCGGCTGGCGCTGGCGTTCTACTTGCCGCCGGACCGGTTCGATGTGCGCATCGAGCTCAACTTCGACGTGCAGTCCCATCAGGCGCTGCTGTTTCCGTTACGCCGGCTGACCGGTGACCTGTCGGCGTTTCTTTGCGGTCGGGACAGCGGCGTGCAGCGTTTTGACCTGCATTTGGAGCACGCCGGGTTGCCGGACACCGTCATCAAGGTCGGCCTGCTCAGCGCCGAACGTGATCCGGCGATGCTCTTTGAACTGGCCCGGGGGCGGTTGGAGCACGTCCAGGTCGAGGCCCCGGTGCGCGGTTTTCGCCTGCGCGCCGAAGACTTGCCGGCCTTCGTTCCCCAGCGCCATGAGCTGTTCGACGACCGCCCGCAGCAGTCCTTGCCGTGGGAGCAACTGCGCGAACGCTTGCGCGCGCGGTTGGGAGAGGACGCTGTGCAGGGCTTGCGGTTCCAGGCCGATCACCGGCCGGAATGCGCGTGGCAGGCCAGTGTCGACAGTCAGCGCTGTGCAGGGCTGCCTGCCGTGCAACGTCCGGGTTGGCTGCTGACTGAACCGCTGGCGGTGCACGAAGGTTCGACGCGTATCCTGATGGGCCCGGAACGCATCGAGTCCGGTTGGTGGGACGGCGCCGATGTGCGCCGCGATTACTTCCTGATCGAAACCCGTTCCGGCCAGCAGGGCTGGGCCTATCGTGCGGTCGGAGAGGACGGCCCGTTGTGGCTGCAAGGCTGGTTCGCATGAGCATCGACTATGCCGAGCTGCATTGCCTGTCGAACTTCAGTTTTCAACGCGGTGCTTCCAGTGCCCTCGAACTCTTTCAGCGGGCGAAAAAGCAGGGCTATCAGGCCTTGGCGATCACCGATGAATGCACCCTGGCCGGTATCGTCCGCGCCTGGCAAGCGGCCAAAGCCGTGGAGCTACCGCTGATTATCGGCAGCGAAGTGCGCATCGAGAACGGTCCGAAACTGGTGTTGCTGGTGGAAAACCTCGAGGGCTACCAGACCCTGTGCCGACTGATTACCCGAGCGCGGCGCCGCACGCAGAAAGGCCAGTATCAAGTGCTGCGGGAAGACTTCAGCGAACCCTTGCCGGGGCTGTTGGCGCTGTGGGTGCCGGACGCTGTCGATGACGTTGAACAGGGCCACTGGCTGAAGCAGACCTTCGCCGAACGCCTGTGGCTGGCCGTCCAGCTACATCGCGGCCAGGACGATACACGACGGCTGGCTGCGCTGTTGACCCTGGCAAGCGAACTGCGAATCCCGGCAGTGGCCAGCGGCGATGTGCACATGCACGCTCGCGGCCGGCGCGCCTTGCAGGACACCATGACCGCGATCCGTCATCACGTGCCCGTGGCGGAGGCCGGGCTGCGTCTTCATCCCAATGGCGAGCGGCATGTGCGCAGTCTCGCTGCTCTGCAATCGATCTACCCGCAAACACTGCTCGACGAAACGCTGAACATCGCCCGGCGCTGCACCTTCGACCTCGGTCAGTTGCGTTATCAATATCCCCGGGAGTTGGTCCCTGAAGGCCAGACAGCCACATCCTGGCTGCGGCATCTGACCGAAGAGGGCATCGCGTGGCGCTGGCCAAAAGGCCCGCAGGCCCAGGTGCTGACGCAGATCGACAAGGAACTGGAGCTGATCGCCGAGCTGGGCTACGAAAGCTATTTCCTGACGGTTCACGACATTGTGCGATTCGCCCGTGAGCAAAAAATTCTGTGTCAGGGTCGTGGTTCGGCGGCCAACTCGGCGGTGTGCTTTGCCTTGGGCATTACGGAAATCGATCCGGATCGCACCACGCTGTTGTTCGAGCGTTTTCTCTCCAAAGAGCGCAACGAACCGCCGGACATCGACGTCGATTTCGAACACGAACGCCGCGAAGAAGTCCTGCAGTACGTGTTCCAGCGTTATGGCCGGACCCGCGCGGCGTTGACGGCGGTGGTCAGCACGTATCACGCGGCCGGCGCGGTGCGTGATGTGGCCAAGGCCTTGGGTTTGCCGCCGGATCAGATCAACGCCCTGGCCGATTGCTGTGGCCACTGGAGTGATGCAACACCGCCCGTGGAACGCCTGCTTGAAGGCGGGTTCGATCCCGAGAGCCCGGTGCTGCGCCGGGTGCTGAGCCTGACGGGGCAGCTGATCGGTTTCCCCCGACACCTGTCCCAGCACCCCGGCGGTTTCGTGATTTCCGAGCAGCCTCTGGACAGCCTGGTCCCAGTGGAAAACGCCGCCATGGCCGAGCGCACCATCATCCAGTGGGACAAGGACGACCTCGATGCCGTCGGGCTGCTCAAGGTGGATATCCTGGCGTTGGGCATGCTCAGTGCGATCCGCCGCTGTTTCGATCTGTTGCGCCGTCATCGCCATCGGGACCTGAGCCTGGCGACGATCCCGTCCGAAGACTCGCAAACCTACGACATGATCGGCCGTGCCGACACCATCGGCGTGTTCCAGATCGAGTCCCGGGCGCAGATGTCGATGCTGCCGAGGCTCAAACCCCGGACCTTCTATGACCTGGTGATCGAGGTGGCGATCGTCCGTCCGGGGCCGATTCAGGGCGGGATGGTGCATCCGTACCTGCGACGCCGGAACAAGGAAGAACCCGAGGTCTATCCGTCACCGGCACTGGAAACCGTGCTCAAGCGCACGCTGGGTGTGCCGCTGTTTCAGGAACAGGTGATGCAGATTGCGATTGTCGCCGCCGACTACAGCCCCGGCGAGGCCGATCAGTTGCGCCGCTCCATGGCCGCCTGGAAACGCCACGGAGGGCTCGAACCGCACAAGGATCGCCTGGCCGCCGGGATGAAGAAAAACGGCTACACGGCCGAGTTTGCTGCGCAGATTTTCGAGCAGATCAAAGGCTTCGGCAGTTATGGTTTCCCCGAGTCCCACGCCGCCAGTTTCGCCTTGCTGACCTACGCCAGTTGCTGGTTGAAATGCCACGAGCCGGCGGCCTTCGCCTGTGCGCTGATCAACAGCTGGCCCATGGGTTTCTACAGCCCGGACCAGATTCTGCAGGACGCACGCCGGCATCATTTGCAGATCCGCCCGGTGGACGTGCGCGCCAGTGACTGGGATTGCAGCCTCGAACCGATCACCGGTGCCCAGCCGGCGATCCGTATGGGGTTGAGGATGATCAAGGGCTTTCGCGAGGACGATGCCCGGCGCATCGAATCCGCACGGTCGAAGGGGGCGTTTATCGACATTGCCGACCTCGGCGAACGGGCGCGGCTCGATGCCCGTGCCCAGGAGCAACTGGCTGATGCCGGTGCACTGCGCGGCCTGGCGGGTGACCGTCATCGGGCGCGCTGGGAAGTGGCGGGGGTGCAGAAACAGCTCGGCTTGTTTGCGGGTCTGCCGAGTCAGGAGGAGGGCGCGGTGTCGTTGCCCAAACCCACCGTTGGCGAGGACCTGCTAGCCGATTACAACAGTGTCGGCACCACGCTCGGCCCGCATCCGCTGGCGTTGTTGCGGGGTGAATTGAAAGCCCGGCGCTGCCGCAGTTCGAAGGAGCTGCTGGAGGTTGAGCATGGGCGACCGGTCAGCGTCGCCGGGCTGGTAACCGGTCGACAACGCCCGGGCACCGCCAGTGGCGTGACCTTCGTCACCCTTGAAGATGAGTTCGGCAACGTCAACGTCATTGTCTGGCGCGACCTGGCCGACCGGCAGCGCCAGGTGTTGGTCGGCTCGCAATTGCTCAAGGTCGACGGGCGCTGGGAAAAGGAAGGCGAGGTGCGGCATTTGATTGCCGGACGGTTGAGCGACCTGAGTCCATTGCTGGATGGCATCAGCGTACGTAGCCGCGATTTCCGCTGATCTGTGCCTATACAACACCCTCTGTAGCAGCTGTGTAGGAGCTGCCGAGTGAAACGAGGCTGCGATCTTTTGACTTTGCTTTTTAAAAACAAGATCAAAAGATCGCAGCCTCGTTTCACTCGACAGCTCCTACAGATGTGTGTTTGCCAATCCACTGACGCCAATAAAAATTAAACACTGTCCTCCGTGGTGGCACTTTGGCATAATGCCGGCCGCCGACGTCCCGCACGTCGATTGTCGATTTGATTCCCCCTCCCTTTTTCGCCGCTGCAACCCGCAGTGGCTGGCTATTGCCGTGCCGGGATAAACCGTTTTTCAAAAGGAATGCACAGTGAGAATGATCTCTCGGATGTTGGTATCGGCGGCAGCGGTTGCCGTCTTGGGCGCGATGGCCGGGTGTGCGACCGAAAGCTCGCGCGCCTTGCCGGTAGAAAAGGTCGAAAGCGCCAGCCTCGCTTATGCCGGTATTCGCGTACCCATGGCGGTCGGCAAGTTCGACAACCGCTCGAGCTACATGCGTGGGATCTTCTCCGACGGTGTGGATCGCCTCGGCGGTCAGGCCAAGACCATCCTGATCACTCACTTGCAGCAAACCAACCGCTTCAGCGTGCTGGATCGCGACAACATGAGCGAGATCCAGCAGGAGGCCGCGATCAAGGGCCAGTCCCAGCGCCTCAAGGGGGCTGACTTTGTGGTCACCGGTGATGTCACCGAGTTCGGCCGCAAAGAGACTGGCGATCACCAGTTGTTCGGCATTCTCGGTCGCGGCAAGACCCAGGTGGCCTACGCCAAGGTCAACCTGAACATCGTCAATATCAACACGTCCGAAGTGGTTTATTCGACTCAGGGCGCGGGCGAATACGCCTTGTCCAACCGTGAAGTCATCGGCTTTGGCGGCACCGCTGCCTACGATTCGACCCTCAACGGAAAAGTGCTCGACCTGGCCATGCGCGAGGCGATCAATCGTCTGGTGGACGGCATGAATGCCGGTGCATGGAAACCGGGCAACTGATCAAGGTCGATGACAAGGAGCGGTACAAGCATGTTCAAGATGTATGCGAAATGGGCGCTGATGGCGTCGACCGTGCTGGTCAGTGGCCTGTTGGCCGGCTGCAACAGCGGCCCGAAAACCCTTTACCAGTGGGAAAGCTACCAGCCGGAAGTCTATGAGTACTTCAAGGGTGAAGAGCCCAAGGAAGCTCAGGCCGAAGCACTGGAGCGCGACCTGCAGAAGATCAGGTCCACCGGCAGGACACCGCCGCCTGGCTACCACGCTCATTTGGGGCTGTTGTACCTGAGCATGGGCAAGGACGATCAGATGGTGCAGCAATTCAGAACCGAGAAGACGTTGTTTCCCGAGTCGACGCCGTACATGGACTTTCTGCTTAAAAACGCCAAGACCGGAGACACCCAATGATCGCGCGCTCATTGAAACTGATGGCCGGGCTACTGGCGCTGGCGGTACTCGGCGGTTGCGTCAGTCCCAAGACCGTGGACTATTCGGCATACAAGCAAAGTCGTCCGAAAACCATTCTGGTGCTGCCGCCGCTGAACAACTCGCCGGACGTCAAGGCGTCCTACAGCCTGTTGTCGCAGGTCACGTACCCGTTGGCTGAAGCCGGTTACTACGTGCTGCCGATCGCCCTGGTCGATGAGACGTTCCGCCAGAATGGCCTGACCACGCCGGCGGATATCCATCAGGCACCGGCCAACAAACTGCAAGAAATCTTCGGTGCCGATGCTGCGCTGTACATCACTGTGACGGACTACGGCACTCGCTACATGATCATCAGCAGCGAAACCGTGGTTACGGCCAGCGCGAAACTGGTGGACCTCAAGAGCGGCACCACCCTGTGGACCGGCTCGGCTCGGGCTTCGAGCGAGGAGGGCGGTAACAATGGTGGCGGTGGTTTGATTGGCATGCTGATCACCGCAGCGGTGAAGCAGATCATCAACAGTTCCACCGACGCCGGTCACCCGATCGCCGGTGTGACCAGCGCTCGGCTGCTGTCGGCAGGACAACCGGCGGGGTTGCTGTACGGGCCGCGTTCGCCGAAATACGGCACTGACTGACCTGCACAATCCTGTAGGCGCTGACGAGTGAAACGAGGCTGCGATCTTTTGATCTTGTTTTTAAGAAGCAAAGTCAAAAGATCGCAGCCTCGTTTCACTCGTCAGCTCCTACAGGGTTTGTGTACGTGGGCAGAGTTCTATTTGGCCTCAGGCCAAAACCGCTCCCCACCCCCCGGCGCATCCGTCCACGCCTGCAACGACCGTGTCGGCAAATCAAAATAATCACGCGTGCGCGCATACCCATGCCCACCCATCCGGCCAATCGCATCGAGCCCGAGCTGATCGATATACAAGGTTTTCGGGTCGATCAATTCATCCCGCACATGGGCCATCAGCACTTCGCCAAAGATAATCTCCCGGGACTGTCCGATGGACAGCGCCATCATTCTTCGACACTCCAAAGCCACCGGCGCTTCCCCGATCCGTGGGCATTTGACCGTGGTGCCGGGAATGGCAGTAAGGCCCGCAGCAGTCAGTTCGTCGAAACCGGGGGCGAACGGCACGGCGCAGACGTTCATGGCTTCCACCAGGGCATCGCTGACGATGTTTACGGTGAATTCCTGGTTGAGCTGGATATTGCGAGTGGTGTCCTTGGGGCTTTGGTCGCCGTAGTTTTCTACGCCCAACGCGAGGATCGGCGGGTCGGCCGAGAGGGCGTTGAAGAAGCTGAAGGGCGCGGCGTTGATCCGGCCTTCGCCGTCGATGGTGGTGACCAGGGCAATCGGCCGTGGCACCACGCTGCCGATCAGAATCTTGTATCTGTCTCGCGGGCTCAATTGGCTGAAGTCGAAGCTTTGCATGGGCAGAATTCTCTAAAGAAGTGGATCAATCGCGCTCAGCGGCGCGTATGCGCTGTAGTCGTCAGCGAACGGGATGGCCGGTTTGAACAGGCCTTTCCAGTCCGGTTGGCCGAAGGCCCGGTCGCTGTGGCTGCGCATCAGTTTTTCGAATTGTTGTTGGGCCTGGCGTTGCAGGGCGGGGTAGTCGACGCCTTGAACCTGACCGTCCTGCATCACGCAGCGGCCGTCGATGTAGCTGGCGATGCAGTCGTCACCGCGCCCGGCCAATACCAGGTTTTTCAGTGGGTCGAACAGCGGCCCCAAATGCAGGCCGCGAAGGCTGAACACCGTGATGTCGGCCTTGGCGCCCGGTGCCAAGCGGCCCAGATCATCGCGACCCAGGGCCTTGGCGCCGCCGAGGGTGGCGGCGT
>NZ_JBBWCB010000203.1:0-7356 GCF_039888995.1 Pseudomonas rossensis
ATGCTGGCCCAGGCGGCGCTCGGGCTGGGCCTGATGGGCAGTTCGGGGGTTACCAGCGGGTTGGCCAAGAACCTGGGGATTCAGGATTTCCAGCTCGATACCCAAGGCAGCGGCAACGCAACCAGCGTCGTGGCCAGCGGCAATATCACCGAGAAGCTCAGCCTGCGTTATGGCGTTGGCGTGTTCGAGCCGGCCAACACCATCGCCTTGCGTTACAAGCTGAGCAAAAAGGTCTACCTCGAAGCGGCGGGCGGTGTGGCCAGTTCGCTGGACATCTTCTACAAGCGGGACTTTTAAACTCCCTCTCCTCCAAAACCGAGTCGCTCCCATCGCGAGCAAGCTCGCTCCCACAAGGTTAAGTGTGATCCCTGTGGGAGCGAGCTTGCTCGCGATGGCGTCAGATCGGTCACCGCAAAATCTATCGTCATTTATCTCCTAAATACAAAGCAACCTAACTATTGCGTTGACATTCGCTGCCTAGGCAGTAACATCTCGACATACATTCTCTGCCTAGGCAGCTAATTGGTGGTCAGATGAAACATTTCACCCCAGACGCATTCCACACTTGCCATCTCGGCCTCCTGCTCGGGCGCGCTGCGCTGCTCAAGGACCGGATCATCGACACGCACATGGAACCCCACGGCATCACTGCCGCGCAGTTCAAAGTGCTGATCATCATGGCCCAGTTCGGCGTCGATACGCCGGCCGAGCTGTGCCGTCACCTGTCGCTGGACAGCGGTTCGATGACCCGCATGCTCGATCGTCTGGAACAGAAAGGCTTCCTCGCCCGCCAACGCTCCGAAGCGGATCGCCGTCAGGTTCAGCTGGTGCTGACCGAGCAAGGCCAGCAGTTGACTGATCGCCTGCCGGAGATCGGCGCCGACGCCATGAATGAACTGGCCGGCGCGATCACCCCAGAGGAGTTGAAAACCCTCGAACAGATCCTGAAGAAAATTTTGGTGGCAGCCGGTGACTCGATCACCCTGCTGCGGGTAGGTGACAAATGAGCAGTAAAACCCTGCGTACCGGCTTGAGCCTGGTGCTGGCGGCCATGACCCTGGCCGGTTGCGCCAGCTACAGCGGCCTGATCACTGAAGGCGTCAGCCTCGATGCGAAAAACCTCAAGGCCGGGCAATCCCTCAGCGGTGTAACCCTGTCGCCCGCGGCCTGGCCGAAAAGCGACTGGTGGAAAAGCCTCGGCGACCCACAGCTCGACGGCTTGATCCGCGAAGCCCTGCACGACAGCCCCGACATGCAAATCGCCGACGCCCGTGCTCACCAGGCCAGCGCCGCCGCTTATGCAGCGGATGCCGCACGCATGCCGACCCTCGATGCCAGTGCCGGCGTCAGCCGTTCGCGTCTGGCCCGGGATCAGGACCCAAGCGGGCAGGGTGATACCTACTCCACCGTGCGCAACATCAGTGCCAGTTTCAATTACAACTTCGACCTCTGGGGCGGTCAGCGTGATGCCTGGGAAGCCGCACTGGGTCAGGCCCGTGCTGCCGAAGTCGATCAACAAGCCGCTCAGCTGACGTTGTCCGCCGACGTGGCTCGCGCTTATAGCGATCTGGGTCAGGCGCACATCGTTTATGACCTGGCCAGTGAAGACCTCAAGCGCACCAAACAAATGCTCGACCTGAGCCAGCGCCGCCTGAGCTCGGGGATCGACAGTCAGTACCAGTTCCAGCAAACCGAGAGTCTGGAAGCCACGTCCGAAGCCAGCCTGATCGACGCCGAAAAACGCCTGCAAAGCGCGAAAATCGCCTTGGCCGTCTTGCTCGGTAAAGGCCCGGATCGCGGCAACGAAATCGCCCGGCCGAAAATCCTCCAGGCCAGCGCCGTCGCGTTGCCATCGGTGCTGCCGGCCGAGTTGCTCGGTCGTCGTCCAGACCTGGTGGCCGCGCGTTGGCGGGTCGAGGCGGCGAGCAAGAACATCGACGCCGGCAAAACCCGCTTCTACCCCAACCTCAACCTGAGCGCCGCGGCCGGTGCCGAGTCGTTGCTGGGCGATGCGATGTTCGGTTCGGCCAGTCGTTTCTTCAACATCGCGCCGACGATCTCGGTGCCGATTTTCGACGGTGGCCGCCTGCGTGCCGACCTCGATTCCCGCGACGCCGATTACGACCTCGCGGTGGCGCAGTACAACAAAAGCCTGGTGAAAGCCCTGGGCGATGTCAGCGACACCATCAACCAGTTACGCGATATCGGTCGGCAGATTGGCGCTCAGCAGCACGCCACCGACATTGCCCAGGATTCTTACAACACCGTGGTCCAGCGTTACGGTTCCGGCATCGGGAATTACCTGGACGTGCTCAGCATCGAGCAGCAATTGCTCCAGGCCCAGCGTCAGCTGGCCAACCTGAATGCCGAGCAGATCGACCTGTCGATCCAACTGATGCAGGCGCTGGGCGGCGGCTTCCAGGGCGAGACCCTGGCCGCGGCCAACGCAACCCCAGCCACGCAGCACAACTAATTCAAGGTACTTGTCATGGCCACTGCCGATACAGCCCAATCCCCTGACAACACTCAAGACACGAGCAATTCGCGCAAACGCAAAGTCCTGCTGGTAGTGCTCGCGATCGTGGTGATCCTCGCCGGTGTCGGCGTCTGGGGTTATCACGAATTCTACGGGCGCTGGAACGAAAGCACCGACGACGCCTATGTAAACGGCAACGTGGTGGAAATCACCCCGCTGGTCACCGGCACCGTAGTCAGCATCGGTGCCGACGATGGCGACCTGGTCCATGAAGGACAGGTGCTGATCAACTTCGACCCGAACGACGCCGAAGTCGGTCTGCAAAGTGCGCAGGCCAATCTGGCCCGCACCGTGCGTCAGGTTCGCGGCTTGTACAGCAATGTCGACGGCATGAAAGCCCAGGTTAATGCCCAACAGGCTGAAGTGCAAAAGGCTCAGGACAACTTCAATCGCCGGAAAAACCTTGCCGCTGGCGGTGCGATTTCCCAGGAAGAACTGTCCCATGCTCGCGACGACCTGACCTCGGCGCAAAACGCCTTGGCCAACGCCAAACAGCAACTGAAAACCACCAGTGCTTTGGTGGATGACACCGTGGTGTCGTCGCACCCGGACGTGATGTCCGCTGCCGCGCAATTGCGTCAGGCTTACTTGAACAACTCCCGCAGCACCTTGATCGCGCCGGTCACCGGTTATGTCGCCAAGCGCTCCGTGCAACTGGGCCAACGCGTCCAGCCGGGCACGGCGCTGATGGCAGTCATCCCGCTGGATCAGCTGTGGATCGACGCCAACTTCAAGGAAACCCAGCTGCGTGAAATGCGCATCGGTCAGCCAGTGGACATCGAAGCCGACCTCTACGGCAGCGACGTGAAGTTCAGCGGCACCATCGACAGCCTCGGCGCCGGTACCGGCAGCGCGTTTGCCTTGCTGCCAGCGCAGAACGCCACCGGTAACTGGATCAAGATCGTCCAGCGTGTGCCGGTGCGGATTCACATCAACGCCGAAGAACTGGCCAAGCACCCGTTGCGGGTCGGCCTGTCGACTCAGGTCGATGTGAACCTGCGTGACCAGAGCGGCCCGGTGCTGGCGCAACAGCCGCCGCAAAAGGCCTCGTTCAGCACCAATGTGTATGACCGTCAGTTGGCCGAGGCCGACGCGATGATCACTCAGTTGATCCACGACAACAGCGCTGCGGTCAGCAAAACCGTCCAGCGCTGATTCGCCATCACACCGACCCTGTGGGAGCGAGCAAGCTCGCTCCCACAGGGTCAGCGACGCCCGTTAAAAGGTGTCGCGTCAGCCAGGTTTCAAAGGATTCGCGATGAGCAATAATGCGTCTTTTACGCCGCCCAGCCTGTTGCTCAGCACCATCGGCCTGTCGCTGGCGACCTTCATGCAAGTACTCGACACCACCATCGCCAACGTGGCGCTGCCGACGATTTCCGGCAACCTGGGCGTGAGTTCGGAGCAGGGCACTTGGGTGATTACTTCGTTCGCCGTGAGCAATGCGATTGCGCTGCCGCTGACCGGTTGGCTCAGCCGGCGGTTTGGTGAGGTGAAGCTGTTTCTCTGGGCGACGATTCTGTTCGTGCTGGCCTCGTTTCTTTGCGGTATCTCGACCTCGATGCCGGAACTGATTGGCTTTCGGGTGCTTCAAGGCCTGGTGGCAGGTCCCTTGTACCCGATGACTCAAACGCTGCTGATTGCCGTCTATCCACCCGCCAGGCGTGGCATGGCCCTGGCGTTGCTGGCGATGGTCACGGTGGTGGCGCCGATTGCAGGTCCCATCCTCGGCGGCTGGATTACCGACAGCTATAGCTGGCCGTGGATCTTCTTTATCAACGTGCCGATCGGTGTTTTCGCGGTGATGGTGGTGCGCCAGCAACTCAAGGCGCGGCCGGTGGAAACCAGTTACCAGCCGATGGATTACGTCGGTTTGATCACCCTGATCATTGGCGTCGGCGCGTTGCAGCTGATCCTCGACAAGGGTAACGACCTGGATTGGTTCGAGTCGAACTTCATCCTCATCGGCGCGGCCATTTCGGTGATTGCGCTGGCGGTGTTCGTGATCTGGGAAATGACCGACAAGCACCCGGTGGTCAATCTGCGGCTGTTCGCTTACCGCAACTTCCGCATCGGCACCATCGTGCTGGTGTTGGGTTACGCCGGGTTCTTCGGGATCAACCTGATTCTGCCGCAATGGCTGCAAACCCAGATGGGTTACACGGCGACGTGGGCGGGTCTGGCGGTGGCGCCGATCGGTATTTTACCGGTGCTGATGTCGCCGTTTGTCGGCAAATACGCACACAAATTCGACCTGCGGCTGCTGGCCGGCCTGGCGTTCCTGGCGATTGGCCTGAGCTGCTTCATGCGCGCCGGGTTTACCAACGAAGTGGACTTCCAGCACATCGCGCTGGTGCAGTTGTTCATGGGGATTGGCGTGGCGCTGTTCTTCATGCCGACCTTGAGCATTTTGATGTCGGACCTGCCACCGAGCCTGATCGCCGACGGCGCGGGCCTGGCGACGTTCCTGCGGACCTTGGGCGGTAGTTTTGCGGCCTCACTGACGACGTGGATCTGGATTCGCCGGGCGGATCAGCACCACGCCTATATGAGCGAAAGCATCAGCACCTATGAGCCGGCTACCCGCGAGGCGCTGAACAGCTTGGGCGGGGCGAGCAATCCGGCGTATGCGCAGCTGGATCATGTGCTGACCAGTCAGGCGTACATGCTCTCCACCGTGGATTACTTCACGTTGCTGGGGTGGGCATTCATGGGCTTGATTGTGCTGGTGTGGCTGGCGAAACCGCCGTTTGCCGCTAAAGCAGGCCCTGCTGCCTCAGGCCATTAAGCCAAACACAGTCCCTGTGGGAGCGAGCTTGCTCGCGATAGCGGTGGATTAGTCAACAACGATGTTGAATATGAATCCGCTATCGCGAGCAAGCTCGCTCCCACAGGGTTCTGTGTTCGGCAGTCAGATTGCGGGGGCTGCCAGTTGCGGCGGCGGGGCGAAGTCGAATGGTGCAAGCGCAAACCCATTCTCATCCACCTGCAACGCCCAGCCCTGACGATCCCAATCCCCCAATACAATCCGCTTGGCCGCCTGCTCGCCAATCTGCAACTTGTGGATGGCCGGGCGATGGGTATGCCCATGGATCAAGGTCTTCACGCCAAATGCCTGCATGATCCGCGGTACTTCTTCCGGCGTGACATCGACGATGTCATTGGCCTTCATCCGCACCTGGGCCGTGCTTTCGCTGCGTAGCTTGCGTGCCAGTTTCTGCCGGGTGCCCAGGGGCAAATGGCGCAGGATGAACAAGGTAACGGGATTGCGCAGGTAGCGTCGCAGCTTCATATAGCCGACGTCACGGGTGCAGAGGCTGTCGCCGTGCATCAACAGCACCGGCTCGCCGTAAAACTGCACGACACTCGGGTCCTTCAGCAACGTACAGCCGGCCTGTTTACAGAAGGCCTGGCCGAGCATGAAGTCGCGGTTGCCGTGCATCAGAAAAATGGCCGTGCCGCTGTCGCTGAGT
Source organism: Pseudomonas rossensis (assembly GCF_039888995.1). Classification (NCBI taxonomy): domain Bacteria; kingdom Pseudomonadati; phylum Pseudomonadota; class Gammaproteobacteria; order Pseudomonadales; family Pseudomonadaceae; genus Pseudomonas; species Pseudomonas rossensis. The sequence goes on from NZ_JBBWCB010000203.1 coordinate 6,010, forward strand.
TCGCGCAGGGCCTGGCAGATGGAGCGCTGAAAGGGCGTCATGGCATCGTCGCCAATCCACGCCTCGAAAAAGTCGCCCAGGATGTACAACGCACTCGCCGAGCGGGCGCGTCCGGCGAGCAAATCCAGAAACGCCCGGCTGATATCCGGGCGCTCCTCTTCCAGATGCAAGTCTGAAATCAGCAGTATCACGCTTCGATGATCTCGGCTTTCTCGATGATCACGTCTTCTGCTGGAACGTCCTGGTGACCGGACTTCATGGTGGTGGAAACACCTTTGATCTTGTCGACGACGTCGGTGCCTGCAACGACTTTAGCGAACACGGCGTAGCCCCAGCCCTGAGTGGTCTTGGCGCTGTGGTTCAGGAAGCTGTTGTCAGCCACGTTGATGAAGAACTGGGCGGAAGCCGAATGCGGTTCCATGGTGCGCGCCATGGCCACGGTGTACTTCTCGTTCGGCAGGCCGTTGTCGGCTTCGTTCTGGATGCTTGGGCGCTTGTCTTTCTTTTCTTTCATGCCTGGCTCGAAACCGCCGCCCTGGATCATGAAGTTACCGATGACGCGGTGGAAAACAGTGTTTTCGTAGTGACCGGCGTTGACGTACTCGATGAAGTTGGCAACGGTCAGCGGTGCCTTTTCAGCGTTCAGTTCCAGGACGATGTCGCCATGGTTGGTGGTCAGTTTGACTTGGGTCATGATCGGTACTCTTTATATGAATTCGTGGGTTTAGGGGCTTTGCTGCCCTCAACCGGTCCGGCCAATTTTGGCCAAGGTGCGCAGTTTAGCGTGCCGGGCGCGAATTTCGAGGCTGTTTTTCATTTGCATCCGATTAAATGCAGGCGTTTTTTGGCCTGCTCTGTCAGCGGCTTGACAGCATCGGCTATGATAAGCCCCTTTGTTTTAACCGCCGCTTTGATTTGGCCAACTGGCCGCGCACTTGTACGTTCAAGGATCCTATGAGCAAGCCCACTGTCGACCCTACCTCGAATTCCAAGACCGGCCCTGCCGTGCCGGTCAATTTCCTGCGCCCGATCATCCAGGCGGACCTGGACTCGGGTAAGCACACGCAGATCGTCACCCGTTTCCCGCCTGAGCCCAACGGTTACCTGCACATCGGTCACGCCAAGTCGATTTGCGTGAACTTCGGTCTGGCCCAGGAATTTGGCGGCGTCACGCACCTGCGTTTCGACGACACCAACCCGGCCAAGGAAGACCAGGAATACATCGACGCGATCGAAAGCGACGTCAGATGGCTGGGCTTCGAATGGTCCGGTGAAGTGCGCTACGCCTCGCAGTATTTCGACCAATTGCATGACTGGGCCGTTGAACTGATCAAGGCCGGCAAGGCC
>NZ_JBBWCB010000204.1:0-7325 GCF_039888995.1 Pseudomonas rossensis
GCTGTATTGATTTAGACCTGCCAGAATCAAATATAGTACATATCCTATATGGCGTAGGTTGTACTTCCATATCAGTAGCTGAATGTTATATAAAGCAAGCCGGACATAAAAGATGCCCTCAGCGGCGACGCTGCAAGGTCATCTATAGAGCTAACAATCAGCCACCGAGTACCCGTACATGTCGATTTATGAACAAGGGCTAGGCCCTGCGGCTGTCAATCATATTGCCTTGTCTCCGCTCAGCTTCATCGAGCGCACCGCCAGCGTTTACCCCAACTACCCCGCCGTCATCCATGGTTCTATTCGCCGCACCTGGGCGCAGACCTACACCCGCTGCCGCCGTCTGGCTTCGGCGCTGGCCGGTCGCGGCATCGGCAAGAACGACACGGTGGCGGTAATGCTGCCCAACATTCCCGAGATGCTTGAAGTGCACTTCGGCGTGCCGATGATTGGCGCGGTGCTTAACCCGCTCAACGTGCGTCTGGATGCCGAAGCCATTGCCTTCATGCTGCAGCATGGCGAAGCCAAAGTGCTGATTACCGACCGCGAGTTCCATGATGTGATTCACGCGGCGATCGGCATGCTCGATCACCCGCCACTGGTCATCGACGTTAATGATCCGGAGTACGGCGAAGGTCAGGCGGTCAGCGATCTGGACTACGAAGCGCTATTGGCCGAAGGCGATCCAGCCTTCGCCTGGCAGTGGCCGGCGAACGAATGGCAAGCCATCTCGCTGAATTACACCTCAGGCACCACCGGCAACCCCAAAGGCGTGGTTTACCACCATCGCGGTGCTTATCTGAACTCGTTGGGCAACCAGATGACCTGGGCCATGGGCAACCACCCGGTGTACCTCTGGACCCTGCCGATGTTCCATTGCAACGGTTGGTGCTACCCGTGGATCATCACCGCCATGGCCGGTGTGCATGTGTTCCTGCGCCGTGTCGATCCGCAGAAAATCCTCACGCTGATCCGCGAGCATCAGGTCACCCATCTGTGCGCCGCGCCGATCGTGCTCAATGCCTTGGTCAACATGCCGGAATCGGCTAAAGCGGCGATCGATCATCCGGTCAACGCCATGGTGGCCGGTGCCGCACCACCGGCCAAAGTGATCGGTGCCGTGGAAGAAATGGGCATCAAGGTCACCCATGTGTATGGCCTGACCGAAACCTATGGTCCGGTGACGCTCTGCGCCTGGCATGCCGAATGGGATGAGTTGCCGCTGGACGAACGGGCGCAAATCAAATCCCGTCAGGGCGTGCGCTACCCGACGCTCGAAGGCGTGATGGTTGGCGATTCGAAGACGCTGGAACCGACCCCGCGAGACGGTCAGACCATCGGTGAGATCTTCATGCGCGGCAACACCGTGATGAAGGGCTACCTGAAGAACCCAACCGCTACGGCTGAAGCGTTCGAAGGCGGCTGGTTCCATACCGGCGACCTGGCGGTGTGTCATCCGAACGGTTACGTCGAGATCAAGGACCGACTCAAGGACATCATCATTTCCGGCGGCGAGAACATTTCCACCATCGAACTGGAAGGTGTGCTCTATCGCCATCCCGCCGTCATGGAAGCGGCCGTCGTCGCCCGCCCTGATGAGAAGTGGGGCGAAACGCCCTGCGCCTTTATCACGTTGAAGGCTGATCACCAGGACGTTCGCGAGGCCGACATCATCAGTTTCTGCCGTGAACACCTGGCCGGTTTCAAAGTCCCGCGCACGGTGGTTTTCACCCTGCTGCCGAAGACTTCGACCGGCAAGATCCAGAAGTACGTTCTGCGCGACAGGGCCAAAGCGCTCTAACCGAATCGACGTTGTACCCGACAAGCGGCCGGTGTTTTTACCGGCCGCTTCGGGCTCGTGCAGGCCGGATTCGGCTCTGCCCTGCCCTTAAATACCCAAAGCATCGATAACAAAAACAAGGTGGAGCCACCCATGATCGACATCCATTCAACCGATACCCAACGCTGTGAACGCATTCGGTCCAACCCGAAATTCATTCAATTGGTGAGCAGCCGTTCGCGCCTGGCCTGGTCACTCAGTGCTGCGGTGCTGGGTACTTACTACGCGTTCATGCTGGTGGTGGCGTTTGCCCCGCAGTGGCTGCATGCGCCACTCGCCGAGCATCGGATGTTGACCCTGGGCATGCCGGTTGGCGCGGCGATCATCGTGTTTTCCTGGTTACTCACCGGTTGGTACGTCTACAGCGCCAACACGCGTTTCGATGCACTGGGCGCCGCCATTCTCGAGGAGAGCAAGTAATGAACCTGCTGCGTAAACTTCTCCTCGCCGCTGCCGGGCTCTTGCCGGCCTCCGTTGTACTGGCTGCGCCCGCGCTGGGTGCAGTGGAAAAACAACCGCTCAACCTGCATGCGATCGGCATGTTCTTCGTCTTCGTGCTGGGCACGCTGGCCATCACCTGGTGGGCCGCGCGACAAACCAAATCCACGTCTGACTTCTACACCGCGGGCGGTGGCATCACCGGGTTCCAGAACGGTCTGGCGATTGCCGGCGACTACATGTCCGCCGCCACGCTGCTGGGGCTGTCCAGCCTGGTGTTCGCCAAGGGTTACGACGGCTTCATCTATACCATCGGCTTCTTCGTCGGCTGGCCGATCATTACCTTCCTGATGGCCGAGCGCTTACGCAACCTGGGGCGCTACACCTTTGCCGACATCGTGTCCTATCGACTGGACCAGAACAAAGTGCGGATCTTCGCTGCCTTCGGTTCGCTGACGGTGGTGTGCTGCTACCTGATTGTGCAGATGGTCGGTGCGGGTCAATTGATAAAATTGCTATTCGGTCTCGACTACCCGGTTGCGGTGGTGATCGTCGGCGCACTGATGCTGGTGTATGTGATTTTCGGCGGCATGATCGCCACCACCTGGGTACAGATCATCAAGGCCGTGTTGCTGCTGGCTGGCGGCACGACCCTGGCGTTCATGGCCATGTCGCAATTCGGCTTCAGCTACGAAACCCTGGCCAGCAAAGCCGTCGAAGCCCATGCCAGCGGCTGGAACATCATGGGCCCCGGCTCAATGCTCGCCGACCCGATCAACACTGCTTCGATGTCGCTGGGCCTGGTGTTCGGGATTGCCGGTCTGCCGCACATTCTGATGCGTTTCTTCACCGTGCCTAACGCCAAAGAGGCTCGCAAATCGGTGTTCTATGCCACCGGTTTCATCGGCTTCTTCTTCCTGGTGGTTTGCACCCTGGGCTTCGCCGCGATGGTGATCATCGGCACCGACCCGCAGTACTACGTCAATGGCGAAGTCGGCGGCGCCTTGATTGGCGGCGGCAACATGGTCGCCATGCACCTGGCCAAAGCGGTCGGTGGCAACCTGTTTTTCGGTTTCCTCGCAGCCGTCGCCTTCGCCACCATCCTCGCGGTGGTCTCCGGGTTGGCCCTGGCCGGTGCTTCGGCGATTTCCCATGATCTCTACGCCACGGTATTCAAGAAAGGCAAAGCCAGCCAGAAACAGGAAATGCGCGTGACCCGCATGGCCACTGTCGGCCTTGGCATCATCGCGATTCTGCTGGGCATTCTGTTCGAGAAGATGAACGTCGCGTTCCTGGTGGGCCTGACCTTCGGCATCGCCGCATCGACCAACTTCCCGGTGCTGATCATGGCCATGTACTGGAAAGGCCTGACCACCAAAGGCGCGATCATCGGTGGTTTCGCCGGCCTGATCTGTGCGCTGGTGCTGGTGATCCTCTCGCCAGCGGTGTGGGTCACCGTGCTCGGCCATGCTCACGCGATCTTCCCGTACGACCACCCGGCGCTGTTCTCCATGCCGCTGGCGTTCTTCGTGATCGTCGTGGTGTCGAAACTCGACCGCAGCGTGCGGGCCGACAAAGAGCGTGACGCTTACGCCGACCAGTTCGTTCGCGCCCAGACCGGCCTCGGTGCCGCCAGCGCTTCCAGCCATTGATAGAAAGGGCACTGCCTGCTCAACCGGCGCCGTGCCCATCGCACAACCTTTTGAGGTTCACGTTATGCCCGAATTCAACGCCCCGCTGCGCGACATGCGCTTTGTGCTGCATGAAGTGTTCGACGCCCCGGCCCTGTGGGCACGCCTGCCAGCCCTGGCCGACAGTGTCGACGCCGCCACCGCTGACGCCATTCTTGAAGAGGCGGCCAAAGTCACCTCGCACCTGATTGCGCCGTTGAACCGCAGCGGCGATGAGGAAGGTGCCCAGTGGGCCGATGGCCAGGTCAGCACGCCAATCGGTTTCAAACAGGCTTATGCCACCTACATCGAAGGCGGCTGGGTGGGTCTTTCCGGTAACGCCGATTTCGGCGGCATGGGCATGCCGAAGATGCTCGCCGTGCAGTTCGAAGAAATGCTCTACGGCGCCAACTCAAGCTTTGCACTCTATTCAGCGTTGAGTTCCGGTGCCTGCCTGGCACTGGATGCCCACGCCAGCGACACCCTGAAAAACCTCTACCTGCCGCCGATGTACGAAGGCCGCTGGGCCGGTTCAATGTGCTTGACCGAAGCCCACGCCGGCACTGATCTGGGGATTATCCGCACCCGCGCCGAACCTCAGGCCGACGGCAGCTTCAGCATCACCGGCAGCAAGATCTTCATCACCGGTGGCGATCAGGACCTGACCGAAAACATTGTCCATCTGGTGCTGGCCAAACTGCCGGACGCACCGGCGGGACCGAAAGGCATCTCACTGTTCGTAGTGCCCAAAGTACTGGTCAATGCCGACGGCTCCCTCGGCGATGCCAACGCCGTGAGTTGCGGATCGATCGAACACAAGATGGGCATCAAGGCCTCGGCTACCTGCGTGATGAACTTCGACGGCGCCAGCGGCTGGCTGGTCGGCGAAGCCAACAAAGGCCTGGCGGCGATGTTCACCATGATGAACTACGAGCGCTTGTCCATCGGCATTCAGGGCATTGGCTGTGCCGAAGCGTCCTATCAGAGCGCCGTAGCCTATGCACGTGAACGTGTTCAGAGCCGCGCGCCGACCGGTGCCATTGCCCCGGACAAAGTGGCTGACCCGATCATCGTCCACCCCGATGTGCGCCGCATGCTGCTGAGCATGAAAGCCATGACCGAGGGCGGCCGTGCGTTCGCCAGTTATGTCGGGCAGCAACTGGACCTGGCGAAGTTCTCCGATGACGTCCAGGAACGGGACAACGCGCAAACACTGGTTGCGCTGCTGACGCCAGTGGCCAAGGCATTCTTTACCGACACCGGTCTGGAAAGCTGCATCAACGGCCAGCAAGTGTTCGGCGGCCATGGCTACATCCGTGAATGGGGCCAGGAACAATTGGTCCGTGACGTGCGCATCGCGCAGATCTACGAAGGCACCAACGGCATTCAGGCCCTGGACCTGCTCGGACGTAAAGTGCTCGCCGACAAGGGCTTCGCGCTGTGCCAGTTCACCGCTGAGATCCGTCATTTCGCCCATCAGCCTGACGCGCCCTACTCCGCTCAATTGTTCGATGCCGTGCAGCGTCTGGAGGACTTGAGCGACTGGCTGCTGGATCAGGCCGCGACCAATCGCAACGAAGTCGGCGCCGCGTCGGTGGAGTATTTGCACCTGTTCGGTTACGTCGCCTACGCCTGGCTTTGGGCGCGTATGGCACAGGTTGCCCAGCAAAAGCTGCACGAAGACGAAGGGTTTTATGGCGCGAAAATCGCCACCGCCGACTTCTATATCCACCGCTTGCTGCCGCGCATTTTGAGCCTGGAGCAATCCATCCGCGCGGGCAGTGCCTCGTTGTTTGGCCTGAGCGCAGAACAGTTCTAACGATTGAACCGCACGCGGCGCCACGCTCCTATCTTTCGGCGTTCGCGTTTTTTATCGATAAGCCCTCGCCCACCTGGCGAGGGCCGCGGGACCTGTCTTTCCATAATAAAAACAAAGGGGCTTCACCATGGACCGCAACACCCGCACCCTCGCTACCCGACTGTTGCTGGCCGGCGGCGTCATCAGCCTCTCGGCCCCCGCCGCTGCCGACTTTGTCAAAGACAGCAAGGCCAGCCTTGAGCTGCGCAACTTCTATTTCAACCGTGACTATCGCCAGGACAACGCCGCCCAATCCAAACAAGAGGAATGGGCCCAGGGTTTCCTGTTGCGCTATGAATCGGGATTCACCGAAGGTTTGATCGGTGTCGGTTTCGATGCCATTGGCCTGCTCGGCGTCAAGCTCGATTCCAGCCCCGATCGCGCGGGCTCCGGTCTGCTCAAACGCCATCGCGACACGAGCAAAGGTGCTCAGGACGAGTACGGTGAACTGGGCCTGACCGCCAAAGTGCGGGCCTCAAAAAGTACGCTGAAACTCGGCACGCTGCTGCCGAAACTGCCCACGTTATTGGCCAACGATTCACGGCTGTTGCCACAAACCTTCAAGGGCGGTCAGTTGACCTCGCTGGAAATCGAAGGCTTGACCGTGGATGCCGGGCGACTGACGCAGGTCAATCAGCGTGACTCCTCGGACTACGAGGACATGGGCATCACCCGAACCGGCGTCAAGGGCATCACCACACGTCATGTCGATAGCGACAGCTTCGATTTCGCCAGCCTGAACTACAAATGGACCAGCAACCTCGCCACCGGCTACAGCTACGGTCACCTCGACAACTTCTACAGCCAGCACCTGGTCAACCTGACCTATGTGTTGCCGGTGACGACGGGCCAGTCGCTGAAGACGGATCTGCGCTTCGCCCGCTCCACGGACGATGGCGGCAGTAATGTCGATAACAACGCCATTGGCGCGATGTTCACCTACAACCTTGGCGGGCATGCATTGGGCCTGGGTTATCAAGGCATGAGCGGTGACACTGGCTACGCCTACGTCAACGGCACCGATGCCTTCCTGGTGAACTTCGTGCAGATCGGCGACTTCGCCAGCAAAGACGAAAAGTCCTGGCAGGCGCGCTACGACTACAACTTTGCGGCCATCGGCGTTCCGGGCCTGACCTTCATGACCCGCTACCTCACCGGCGACAACATCGATCTGGGCGGCAACCGCCCGGAAGGCAAGGAATGGGAACGTGATACCGATATTGGTTATGTCGTGCAGAGCGGGCCGTTGAAGAATGTCGGGGTGAAATGGCGCAATGCGACAGTGCGCTCGACCAACTTCGGCAGCGACCTGGATGAAAACCGCCTGATCGTCAGCTACACCCTGCCGATCTGGTAAGTAGATCAAGAGATCGCAGCCTGCGGCAGCTCCTACGGGGTACGCATTCCTTCTGTAGGAGCTGCCGAAGGTTCGGGCCGCGTTCGGACGATCTTTTGATTCTGCCCTTAGCCCCTCCCTCCCAACACCAAACCGCTTCAGTGGCCAGAGTAGGTGAAGATG
>NZ_JBBWCB010000205.1:0-7255 GCF_039888995.1 Pseudomonas rossensis
GGACTGGTATTCGGGGGGTTGGGCGTAACTTTGAACATAGATGGAACTCCAGTACTGGTCATATAGGAGCCATCACTTTCGCTACCAAACGAAGGGTGGTGGCCATACACAGGTTGGTAGACCGGAGTACTGGAACCGGCGCCCCGAGGGACCCTGCGCATGGCCACCAAAAAGCATCGACCTGAAAAAGCGTCTGCATTCGGCTATGCGCCAGTACACCGGGCTACCAAACCCGATCGCTGTTTTTCAGCGACGGGGAAACGATAAGGCCCAGTACCAAGGCGCACAAGCCAGCGGATTCTGGCGTACGCGTAGGCAACGGCGCAAGGCGTTGTAGCCGCTAGGACGTAACAACGAGTGTCTTTAAACGCGTACGTTAAACGCATGAAAGCTTTCCAAAGATCGAGGAAGCGTCCGACATTTTTCCCAGGGGGCGGGACCTTACCCGTTGGCCGCTTTAAATCCTGCCGGACTACTGAAATGTCTCAGCGACCGCTGATCGAAAAATCGCCCTACCTGTTATTTCTGACAGTAGACGGACCGATGAGAGAAGTGGCTTGATGAAACCGGACTGCAATGGCCAGCGGGAAGCCCATGACTATGCATGTGACCAGTCCATCCATTAATCAAATGTAAGGAGTCATATCTCATGAATGCAGATGACCAACCCACCACCCCATCCTTCGCAGAGGCGAAACCCCTTGGCGAGGAGGATGCACCCTTCATTGGCGAGCTTCATGCACTGCTAGAACGGCATGGTAATACCAAACGTTTTGGAATTTTCTTGCTACATAATCATTTCGCAATAAAGGGGGATGAAATCATGCTGGAAAGCAATGATCCTGACGCCCGCACTCTTCACATGGAAGTCGTCAAGCGTACGGATTTGCCAGAGGGGAAGTTCACCAGTTGGCGCATGTCCGGCACCCAGCCTTTAGACAAAAAAGGGGTGCTCAATGAGATCGAGGCACTCACCTTTTGTGGACGTCCTTGCTTTTAGGGCACCTGGAGTGGTCGTTCCAGGCCGATGACACCCAGCAGTGGTTGGTTGGAGCTGGTCCAAAATTAGCCATAGGTAATTGCGCTGGCCAAAGGAACGTGACCGTCCGTTAGACCGCGCTGGAATGCGCCGCAACCTCCATGGGATGATCGCCCCCCACCGCGAGACCGACCATCCCCTGGAGTTTCTGAATGTCATTGTTGAGTAAAAAAACCGTTGTCCTGTTGTTGACGGCGGTTGCCAGTCTGGGAGCGCTGAATGCGCAGGCCGCCAAGGCCACTGCCAGCGATACCGCGCCCGCACAGAAAGTCTCGATGCTCGGCGGCAAGTTCACGTTCACCCTGCCCAAAGGTTTCGTCGCCAACCCGTTGCCTGCCGGCGACGCGGCCACCGGCACCGCCGGGGCAACGGGCACCATGTACACCAACAAGGCCACTAAAACCGTAGTGATCGCCGCTGAAAACACCATCCCCGGCGGCCTCAATGTCAAAGACAACGACGGTCAGTTCCTCGACTCCGTGGCGTCTGACTTCGCCACCGAACAAGCCACAGCGTTGCCGGACTTCACCAAGCTCAGTGAAAAAAGCCTGACCCAGAAAGGCACTGGCCTGGGGCTGCGGCAGATCGACAGCACCGCCACCCAGGGCGGCGGCAAAACCCTCGACACCACGCTGATGGCCGCGTCCAACACGCGCATGGCGATCGTTCAGGTGATTTCCCGCCTCAGTGACAATGCTGGCCACGAGACGCTGGTCAAACAGATTGTCACCGGCAAGTAAGCATCAGGGATTGAGACGCTGCAACCAGGCGCTCAAGTCCTGCATTTCGGCAGCACTGATGCTGTGACCGACGCCAGGGTAGGCATGAAATTCAGGCTTGAGTGACAGGCTCTGCAACAGGCTGTCGGCGTCCGTGCCGTCAATGTACGGAAGGCGTTTATCCGCAGTGCCATGACCGATGAAAATCGCCAGCTTCTGGCGCTTTTCATCCGGTTTCAGTTCGGACTTCAGCACCGGCAAAATCCGTCCACTCAACGCCGCGATCCCGCCCACAGCCTCGGGATGACGCAGGGCCACCTCGTAGGACATGATCGCGCCCTGACTGAAACCCACCAGGAACACCTTGTTCGGTTCGGTGTGATATTTCTTCGCTGCTTGTGCGACGAAATCCTGCAGCACCTGGCCGCTGGCCTTCAGATCATCGGTCTCACCGTCGTAGGCAGCGTTACCCTTCTCGCGAAACCACTTGTAACTACCCTCCTCCATCACTATCGGTGCGCGTACCGACAGATAGTTGTATGACGCGGGCAGTTCATCCTTGATGTCGAACAGGTCCTCCTCGTTACTGCCAAAACCGTGGAGAAAAATCACCAGGGGCTGATTGCGCGATTCGGGGTTGGCCTGCTCCAGGTACTTGAGCGGCAGATCGGTTTGCAGCGGGGTTTGAGCGTGGACGGCGGCGGACGCCAGGAGTGTCAGCAGAGCGAGAAACTTCAACATAAACCTTCCTTCACAGAGCGCAGGATTCGGGGCAGAGCCTAACACTGTGAAGCTTGCCGGGGGATTCTTGGTGTTGCTGATGCCGCCATCGCGAGCAAGCTCGCTCCCACATTGGATCTCCAGTGTTCACACGATCCCTGTGGGAGCGAGCTTGCTCGCGATGGCGGACTAAAAAGCGGTGAAGATTCCTCGGTTAATCGTTGATGAGTTTCCCGGCCCGAATCGGCTCGCGCCCCGCCACTTTCGCCTGCCAGGTGCCCGGCTGGGTGTAGCGCCCGCGATCGATGGCAAACAACACCCCACTGGTCCCGGCGCAAACCGTGGTAACTCGATCATTCAGCGGATCGACCACTTCAAACAGCGCATCACCCTTCTCCACCCATTCACCCGAATCGCGCAGGAAACTGACGACCCCGTGATGCGGCGCAAACAGGTATTGGGTGCCTTCGAACGGCATGCCTTCACAGCATTCGCTCGGGGCCGCTGGCCAAGTGCCTTTGATGAAACCCTGCTCGGCGAGGAACCCGAGAATCGCCTCGCAATTGGCTTGAGCCTGATCGACTCGCGTATCACCCATGCTGCCCAGTTCCAGCGTCGTCGCCAGGTTGGCCGGCGGGATCGCCGCCTCAGGGAAAGCCCTGGCCAGGCGCAACCACGGCGTTGAACACGACTCATCGAATGAGCTGCCGCCGGAATCTTCACAGAGCAACGCCACCCCAGCCTTCAAACGCGCCGCCAGGGATTGCCACTGCGGCCAGTGTTGTGGCAAGGCATACAGATGAATCGCCGCGTCGAAATCACAATGCAGATCGAGGGTGATATCGGCATCACAGGCGTGGCGCAGCAACAAGCGGTGCATGGCTTCCAGCTGCGAGGACGGTGCCGGCAAGCCGTCGAGTACCTGGCCCATGGTCTGGCGAATCAGCGCAATGTTGGCAGCCGCATCACTGCCCAACCGATCGCCGATCAACTCGGCCACCGGTGCGCTGAGTTCGACGAAGGAGCGGTTGAAGTTCTTGCCGCTGCCCAGCTCGAAGCGGCCCATGTGGCTGCCTTGCAGGTGCTGATCGAGGCCGATGGGATTCGCCACCGGGACCAGCTCGATCACGCCCTGCAACTGGCCCTGGGTTTCGAGTTCGGTCAGACGCTTTTTCAGTTCCCACGCCGTGCGCATGCCCGGCAGTTCATCAGCGTGCAGGCTGGCCTGGATGTAAACCTTGCGAGTGCCCGCGCCATAACGAAACACGCTGAGGGTGCGCTCGGTGCCCAAGTGGCTCCAGGGCAGTGAATGGTCGATGCGTTGCATGAGGACTCCTTGTTCTGTAGGAGCTGCCGAAGGCTCGGGCCGCGTTCGGACGATCTTTTGATCTTGATCTTAAAAAGCAACATCAAAAGATCGCAGCCTTCGGCAGCTCCTACAAGGGATGTGTGCCGCAGGTTAATTCATGCGCGCACAAAAAAAGTGGCAACCGCGTCAACGGTTGCCACTTTTTTGAACGGCGTGATTACTGGCCGTAAACGTCAAAGTCGAAGTACTTGTCTTGCACTTGCTTGTACTTGCCATTGGCGCGGATTTCGGTGATGGCGGTGTTGAATTTCTCTGCCAGGGCGGTATCGCCCTTGCGCACAGCAATACCGGCGCCGCCGCCGAAGTACTTGGCGTCTTCGTAGGTCGGGCCCACGAAAGCGAAGCCTTTACCGGCGTCGGTTTTCAGGAAACCGTCATTCAGGTTGACCGAGTCGGCCAGCATCGCGTCGAGACGACCAGCGACCATGTCCAGGTTGGCTTCCTGCTGAGAACCGTAGCGAACCAGGTTGATACCGGCCGGCACCAGCACTTCAGTGGCGAAGCGGTCGTGGGTACTGGCGCGCAGCACACCGACTTTCTTGCCTTTGAGTTCGGTCAGCGGGTCTTTGATGTCGCTGCCTTCCTTCATCACGAAGCGCGCCGGGGTATGGTAGTACTTGATGGTGAAGTCGACGTTCTTTTTGCGATCGTCGGTGATGGTCATGGACGACAGGATCGCGTCGATTTTCTTGACCTTCAGCGCCGGGATCAGGCCGTCGAACTCTTGCTCGACCCAGGTGCACTTCACTTTCATCTGCTCGCACAGCGCGTCGCCGATGTCCACGTCGAAGCCGGTGAGTTTGCCGTCAGGGGTTTTCATCGAGAATGGCGGATAACCGGCTTCGATACCGAGGCGGATCGGCTTGGCGTCTTCGGCCACAGCCGTCAGGGACAACATCGACAGTGCCAGGGCACCGAATATCACTAGCTTCTTCATTTATAACTCCTGTGTGCGGAGGCTTTTATTGGCAGCTTTCGATTGGCTTTCGGTTGGTGAAGACCGAAGTGCCCGGCAGTCTAGAGCGGCTCAAGGAGGGTCAATTGTGTTTAAGCGACAAATACTTATATAAAAGTGGCCGGCGGATTTGAGTCCCTTGAAGCGTGCGCCAAGCCGGTGCAAAGACTGTAGGACAAGCCCTTTTTTCAGACAAAACCTACAAGCAAAAACTACAAGAGAGCCCTTATGCCCACGTTGAACCTGATCCAGCACCACCCCGCCGAAGGTCCCGGAGCCATTGCCACGTGGGCTGCGTCCCGAGGTTTGACCCTGAACGTGTTTCGCGCCGACCTCGGCCAGTTGCCGCCAGTCAGTGCAGCACCCGTGATTCTGTTGGGCGGGCCTTATGAGTCCAACGGTGGGCCGGCTTGGCTGGAAGCTGAACGCCAGTGGTTGGCGGGCAGCCTGGATCAAGGCGCGGCAGTGTTTGCCATTTGTCTGGGGGCGCAGTTACTGGCGCTGAGCCTGGGCGGGAAGGTGCGGCGGATGGATCGAACCGAAACCGGTTGGACCCGCGTGACGTTCGTCGATGGTCAGCATCTGAACGTGCTGGAATGGCACGAAGACGCCATCGACCTGCCGCCAAACGCGCAGTTGCTGGCCAGCAGTGATCAGTGTGAGCAGCAGATGTATTGCGTCGGGCCGACGCGGGTGGGTTTGCAGTTTCATCCGGAGTGGACGGCTGAATCGGTGGCAACGCTCAATGAACACTTTGCCGACGAGTCACCGCTGCCCCGAGGTCAACAGGACAGCGCCGCCTATGCAGCCGTGTTCGAGTGGATGCAGGCGATGCTGGATAGGTGGTGGGCATCCGTTTAGAGCAAGATCAACAGATCGCAGCCTCGTTTCACTCGACAGCTCCTACAGGCGATCGCGTAGACCTGTAGGAGCTGTCGAGTGAAACGAGGCTGCGATCTTTTCGACTACATCAACATTCGCAACCGATCACGGTGCTGGCAGGCCGTTGCAGCGCAACACTCAACTCAAACCCTTCATCCAGCCACCCGGTCACCCCGCCGATCATTTCCTTGACCGGGTAACCCAGCGCCGCCAGTTTCACGGCAGCCTTGTTGGCACCGTTGCAGTGGGGCCCGGCGCAATAAACCACGAACACGCTGGTTTTCGGGTAGGCCGCCAGACCTTCAGCGCTCAACAGTCGCCCCGGAATATTGATCGCTCCAGGCACATGGCCACGCTCGAACGCGAGCGGGCCGCGCACGTCTACCAGGACAAAATCCACTTCGCCGGCCTGTTGGCTGCCGCGGACGTCGGAACAGTCGGTTTCGAAGGTCAGACGGTTGCTGAAATGCATCAGGGCGATGGCCGATGGGGCGGCGGGAATTTCGCGGACCAGGCTGGTCATGGGCTGTACTCCAAAGTCTCAGTGGGTGTGAGAAGACTTTATCCGCCCGACGCTTGCGGCTACAGTGGCGCACAAGACACTCACCGGGAACTTTCCGCCAAATGCAGCCCACCCCTGGATTGGTCGCGATTCTGGCCTACGACGGCCTTTGTACGTTCGAATTCGGCATCGCCGTGGAGATCTTCGGCCTGGCACGTCCGGAGTTTGACTTCCCTTGGTACGAGCACCGGATCGCCGCCGTTGATCAGGGTCCGATGCGCGCCATGGGCGGTATTCAGGTGCTGGCCGATGGTGGCATGGAGCTGCTCAAGGCCGCGCGGACCATCATCATTCCCGGCTGGCGTGATCGCAGCGCCCCAGTGCCTGAAGCATTGATCGCGGCCCTGCGCCAGGCCCACGCGCGGGGTGCGCGGCTGCTGTCGATCTGCTCGGGTGTGTTCGTGCTGGCGGCCACCGGTTTGCTCGACGGTCGCGGCGCCACCACGCACTGGCGTTACACCGCTGAGTTGGCCGAGCGTTTTCCGAACATTCTGGTGGACCCGGACGTGCTCTATGTCGATTCAGGTCAGCTGATCACCTCGGCCGGCAGCGCTGCCGGTATCGATGCCTGCCTGCATTTGGTGGCGCGGGACTTCGGTACGCAGGTGGCCAACTCGGTGGCGCGACGGCTGGTGATGTCACCGCAACGCACCGGCGGCCAGGCGCAGTTCATTCCGACACCGGTCAGTCCTACGCCGCGTAGCGATTTGTCGCGCGTCATGCAGTGGGCACGCGAGCGTTTGCATGAACCGCTGGAGGTGCGTGAGCTGGCGAGTGAGGCGGCCATGAGTGAACGGACGTTTCTGCGCCGGTTTACTGAAGCCACCGGCATGCCGCCCAAGGCGTGGTTGCAGCATGAGCGCCTGGGCCGGGCCCGCGAGCTGCTTGAGAGCACGAGCCAGAACACCGACCAGATTGCCCAGCGCTGCGGTTATCGCTCGGTGGAGAGTTTTCGGGTGGCGTTTCGTAGTGCGGTCGGCGTGCCGCCGTCGGTGTATCGGGAGCGGTT
>NZ_JBBWCB010000206.1:0-7058 GCF_039888995.1 Pseudomonas rossensis
GCATTGTAAGGTGCGCGCCGCCTGATTAGACTGCGCCGAAACTCGTATACACAGCCCTATCAAGGACTTTTATGATCAAGAAATGCTTGTTCCCAGCAGCCGGTTACGGTACTCGCTTCCTGCCAGCGACTAAAGCCATGCCCAAAGAAATGCTGCCGGTGGTAAACAAGCCACTGATCCAGTACGGCGTCGAAGAAGCACTGGACGCTGGGTTGACCGAAATTTCCATCGTTACCGGTCGCGGCAAACGCGCTCTGGAAGACCACTTCGACATCAGCTACGAGCTGGAAAACCAAATCAAGGGCACCGACAAGGAAAAATACCTGGTCGGCATCCGTAAACTGTTGGACGAGTGCTCGTTCTCCTACACTCGCCAGACCGAAATGAAAGGCCTGGGCCACGCCATTCTGACTGGCCGCCCGCTGATCGGCGACGAACCGTTCGCGGTAGTGCTGGCGGACGACTTGTGCGTCAACCTCGAAGGCGACGGCGTCCTGACCCAGATGGTCAAGCTGTACGAGCAGTATCGCTGCACCATCGTTGCGATCCAGGAAGTGGATCCGCAGGAAACCAACAAGTACGGCGTGATCTCCGGCGAGCTGATCGCTGATGATTTGTACCGCGTTCGCAACATGGTCGAAAAACCAGCCCCGGAAGACGCACCGTCGAACCTGGCGATCATCGGTCGTTACATCCTGACGCCGGATATTTTCGAGCTGATCAAACAAACCGAGCCAGGCAAAGGCGGCGAGATTCAAATCACCGACGCCCTGATGAAGCAGGCGAAAAACGGTTGCGTGATTGCCTACAAGTTCAAGGGCAAGCGTTTTGACTGCGGTGGCGCTGAAGGCTACATTGAGGCCACCAACTTCTGCTTCGAGAACTTCTACAAGACTGGCAAGGCCTACTAATAGCCTCTGACCCACTTGTATTGAAAAGCCACCTTCGGGTGGCTTTTTCATTTTCCGTCCCCATATCGATTGCAGCGCTTGCCCAGCGGACGTCTGCGGGTATGCTTGTGGACTGCCGAGGAGATTGAAAATGGCCTACGATTTTGACCTTTATGTGATTGGCGCCGGTTCCGGCGGTGTGCGGGCTGCGCGTTTTGCGGCCGGTTTTGGCGCGAAAGTGGCTGTGGCCGAGAGCCGCTACCTGGGTGGCACTTGTGTGAATGTCGGCTGTGTGCCGAAGAAGCTGCTGGTCTACGGCGCGCATTTCTCCGAAGACTTCGAGCAGTCGCAAGGTTTTGGCTGGACGCCGGGCGAAGCGAAGTTCGATTGGGCAACCCTGATCGCCAACAAGGATCGCGAGATCAATCGCCTGAACGGTATCTATCGCAATCTGCTGGTTAACAGTGGCGTGACCTTGCATGAAGGCCACGCCAAAATCGTTGATCCGCACCAGGTCCAGATCAATGGCGAGCGCTACACCGCCAAAAACATCCTGATTGCTACCGGTGGGTGGCCGCAGATTCCGGAAATTCCGGGGCATGAGCATGCAATCAGTTCCAACCAGGCGTTCTTCCTCAAAGAGCTGCCCAAGCGCGTTCTGGTGGTAGGCGGTGGTTACATCGCCGTTGAATTCGCCGGGATCTTCCACGGTCTGGGCGCCGACACCAGGTTGCTTTATCGCGGTGAGCTGTTCCTGCGCGGCTTCGACGGTGCAGTGCGCAAACACCTGCAGGAAGAGCTGACGAAGCGCGGCATGGACCTGCAATTCAACGCCGACATCGAGCGCATCGACAAGCAGTCCGATGGCAGCCTGAAGGTGACCCTCAAGGACGGCCGTGAGCTGGAAGCGGATTGTGTGTTCTACGCCACCGGTCGCCGTCCGATGCTCGACAATCTTGGGCTGGAAAACACTGGGGTCAAACTCGACAAGAAAGGTTTCGTCGAGGTCGACGAGCAGTATCAGACTGCTGAACCGTCGATCCTGGCGCTTGGCGATGTGATCGGTCGGGTTCAGTTGACGCCGGTAGCGCTCGCTGAGGGCATGGCCGTTGCGCGTCGCTTGTTCAAGCCTGAGCAGTATCGCCCGGTCGATTACAAGATGATCCCGACCGCGGTATTCAGCTTGCCGAACATCGGCACGGTCGGTTTCACCGAGGAAGAGGCCCGGGAGGCCGGTCACGATGTGGTGATCTTCGAAAGCCGCTTCCGGCCCATGAAGCTGACCCTGACCGAATGCCAGGAGCGCACCCTGATGAAACTGGTGGTGGACGCCAAGACCGACAAGGTTCTGGGCTGTCACATGGTCGGTCCGGAGGCAGGGGAAATTGTGCAGGGCTTGGCGATCGCCTTGAAGGCGGGTGCCACCAAGCGCGATTTCGATGAAACCATCGGCGTGCACCCAACTGCCGCCGAAGAGTTCGTCACCATGCGCACGCCGGTCGCGGGTTAATCGTCCTTTCGGGGCTCTGATGCGTCTGGCGCTGTCGCAATGACGGCCGTCAGGCGCACGCTCTCATCGAGGCTCGCCTGAGTCTTGATCAACTCAATTTCCAGCGCTTTGTTTATCTGCGACTGCTCATCGGCGCTCTGTTTCAGCGACTGGCTTTCCAGCAGGGCAGCGCGCAAGCGTTCCTGGAGGAGGGTGCGTTCGCTGTCGATACGGTTGACCTGTTCCAGCAGTTGATCCTGTCGAGCGTTGGTTTGCTTGAGTTGATCCTGCAGCAGGCTCAACTCTCTCAGGGTGCCACGGTTCTCCGTTAACAAACGCTCGTTGTCGCGGTGCAGTTGCGTGATCTCATCCTGGCGCACCAATGCGCTCTGCTGGGCCTGGCGCAATTCCATCTGAATCTGCTGCACCTGGCTTTCGTGGCGGCGTTGTTCCTGCTCGCGCTGTTCTTTGATGGCGTTGCGATAATGTTCCAGAGCGTCGCGAGCGTGAAGGTGCTTTTCTTCCAGTGAGCGAATCTGCTCATCCTTGTCTTGCAAGCGTAATTCGAAATCGGCCAGCGCCTGGTTCAGTCCGGCGTTGCGGGTTTGTTCGGTCTGCAGCATGGCGCGGGTTTCTTGCAGGGTCTCGGACTCTTGAGTCAGTGCCAGGCTTTGAATCTCGTACTGCTGCTGCAATTGCGTGTTGGCTTGTTGGGCTTCATGCAGTTGCGTATCCAACTCTTTCTTTTGTTTGTCGAACTGCTCGCGGGCCTGATCGATGGGCTCCTGAGCCTGCTCCTTGAGTCTTTGTGCCAGTCGCGAGACCAGTCCCGCCAGCTCGTCATCAATGGGTTCTGACGACGCTTCGGCGCGTTCGGCGCCGTCATCCAGCTCCTTCAAATAGCGATGAATCGTGGTTTTCGAGCCCGTGTTGCCCATTTCGATCCGTACCGCATCAATGCTTGGGTTTTCGCCGCGAGCCAAAATTGCCAAGCGTGCTGCCTGGACCACTGCTTTATTTACACCGCCACGAGCCATGAGTTCTCCTACGATTTCGTACTGTGGTACATGCCACTTAAGTACACAATGTACCACGCTAATGAAAAACTTAAAATACGATAGGTATTCATGCGGGATATACTGGTATTACCCCGTGTGATGAGCCCTGTGGCGCGTTTTCACCCGCCAAAGCGGTACGTTTTAGAGAGTTGAGCCCATGACTGAGCTGGATCGTTACCTGCAAGCCGCCACCCGCGACAACACCCGTCGCAGCTACCGGGCGGCTATCGAGCATTTCGAAGTCAGTTGGGGCGGCTTCCTGCCGGCGACCAGCGATAGCGTGGCGCGCTACCTCGTCGCTCATGCGGGTGTGCTGTCGATCAATACCTTGAAGTTGCGTTTGTCAGCGCTGGCGCAATGGCACAACAGTCAGGGTTTTCCTGACCCCACCAAGGCGCCAGTTGTGCGCAAGGTCTTCAAGGGCATTCGCTCGCTACACCCGGCTCAAGAAAAACAGGCCGAGCCGTTACAGCTTCAGCATCTGGAGCAAGTGGTTGCCTGGTTGGAGCAAGAAGCACAAACCGCGAAATCTGAACACGATCAACCGGCTCTGTTGCGGGCCAGACGTGACAGCGCGCTGATTCTGTTGGGCTTCTGGCGCGGCTTTCGTAGTGATGAGTTGTGCCGGCTACAGATCGAATACGTGCAAGCGGCTGCCGGCTCAGGCATCACGCTCTATTTGCCGCGAACCAAGAGCGACCGCGAAAACCTCGGCAAGACTTACCAGACGCCAGCGTTGCAGCACCTGTGCCCGGTGCAGGCGTACATCGACTGGATCACCGAAGCCGCGCTGGTCCGTGGACCGGTATTCCGGGGCATCGACCGTTGGGGCCACCTGAGCGAGGAGGGGCTGCATGCCAACAGCGTGATCCCGTTACTGCGCCAGGCGCTGGAGCGCGCCGGCATCCCGGCCGAGCACTATACCAGTCACTCATTGCGGCGCGGCTTTGCCACCTGGGCCCATCAGAGCGGGTGGGACTTGAAGTCGTTGATGAGTTACGTGGGCTGGAAGGATATGAAGTCCGCCATGCGCTATGTTGAAGCCAGCCCGTTTCTCGGGATGACACCGCTCGCGGAAAAAACCATTGGCGCTGCTAAGTAAGTTTTCTTCTATTAATACGTTCGGCTAATAGCGAAAACCAATGAGCAGCATGAGCTTTGCCAATGAGCCATCCGGCAATCGAGTCGGTAGGATTCACTCCATCAACTTCTCAACCAAACTTTTCAACCCTGACGGAGAGTCATCGATGCCTATCATCAACAGCCAAGTTAAACCGTTCAAAGCTGACGCCTTTAAAAATGGCGACTTCGTAAAAGTGTCGGACGCTGACCTGAAAGGCAAGTGGTCTGTCGTGTTCTTCTACCCTGCCGACTTCACCTTCGTTTGCCCGACCGAACTGGAAGACCTGGCTGACAACTACGACGCGTTCCAGAAGCTGGGCGTCGAGATCTACAGCGTTTCCACCGATACCCACTTTGCCCACGCAGCCTGGCACAACACTTCGCCAGCCATTGGCAAAATCCAGTACACCATGATCGGCGACCCGACTCACGCCATCTCCCGCAACTTCGACGTACTGATCGAAGAAGCAGGTCTGGCTGACCGTGGCACCTTCGTGATCAACCCTGAAGGCCAGATCAAAATCGTCGAACTGAACGACGGCGGCGTTGGCCGTGACGCTTCCGAGCTGCTGCGCAAAATCAAGGCCGCACAGTACGTCGCTGCTCACCCAGGTCAGGTTTGCCCAGCCAAGTGGAAAGAAGGCGAGGCCACTCTGGCTCCGTCCCTGGACCTGGTCGGCAAGATCTAAGTCTGTGAATCGCATCATCAGGGCGGGTTTCCGCACCTAAGTAAGCTGCAACCGCCCTTTAAAAAACGCCCGGGCGAGATTCGCTCGGGCGTTTTTTTATGTTTTCGTCTCTTCACCAAACAGAATGGAAATCGCCCGTATGTTGGACGCCAATCTTAAAGCCCAGTTGAAGTCATACCTGGAACGGGTCACCCAGCCGATCGAGATCATTGCATCCCTCGACGACGGTGCGAAATCCCAGGAAATGCTCGCATTACTCAAAGACGTTGCCAGTCTTTCCACCCAGATTACCTTGCTCGACAACGGTGACGATGCACGTAAACCATCGTTCTCGATCAACCGCCCGGGTGCCGATATCAGCCTGCGTTTCGCCGGCATCCCGATGGGCCACGAATTCACATCCCTGGTGCTGGCCCTGCTGCAAGTCGGCGGTTACCCTTCGAAGGCCAGCGTTGAAGTGATCGAACAGATCCGCTCGCTCAAAGGCGAGTTCAACTTCGAGACTTACTTCTCGCTGTCCTGCCAGAACTGCCCGGACGTGGTCCAGGCATTGAACCTGATGGCCGTGCTTAACCCGAACATCCGCCACGTCGCCATTGACGGCGCGCTGTTCCAGGCCGAAGTCGATGACCGTCAGATCATGGCCGTGCCAAGCATTTACCTGAACGGCGTGAACTTCGGTCAGGGTCGTATGGGCCTGGAAGAGATCCTCGCCAAAATCGACACCAGCGGCATCGAGCGTCAGGCCGAGAGGATCAGCGCCAAAGAAGCTTTTGACGTACTGGTCGTCGGCGGTGGCCCGGCCGGTGCTTCGGCCGCGATCTACGCTGCCCGTAAAGGCATTCGTACCGGTGTGGCGGCTGAACGTTTTGGTGGGCAGGTGCTCGACACCATGGCCATCGAGAACTTCATCTCCGTGCAGGAAACCGAAGGGCCGAAACTGGCTGTGGCGCTGGAAGAGCACGTCAAGCAATACGACGTCGACATCATGAACCTGCAACGCGCCGACAAGTTGGTGCCGGGCAAGAACGGCGAGTTGCACGAAGTCCACTTCGCCAGCGGCGCGACCCTGAAAGCCAAGACCGTGATCCTGGCGACCGGTGCGCGGTGGCGTGAAATGAACGTCCCGGGTGAGCAGCAATACCGCAACAAAGGCGTGGCGTATTGCCCGCACTGTGACGGTCCGCTGTTCAAAGGCAAGCGTGTGGCGGTGATTGGCGGCGGTAACTCCGGCGTCGAAGCGGCCATCGACCTGGCGGGCATCGTGTCCCACGTAACACTGCTGGAGTTCGATGTGCAGCTGCGCGCCGATGCGGTCTTGCAGCGCAAGTTGCACAGCCTGCCGAACGTCACCGTGATCACCAGTGCGCAAACCACTGAAGTGTTGGGCGACGGTCAGAAGGTGAACGGCTTGCGTTACAAGGATCGTCAGTCGGACGAGTTGCGTACCGTCGAGCTGGAAGGGATCTTCGTGCAGATCGGTCTGTTGCCCAACACCGACTGGCTCAAAGGCACCATCGAGCTGTCGCCCCGCGGTGAGATCATCGTCGATGCCCGCGGTGAGACTTCAATGCCGGGCGTGTTCGCTGCCGGTGACGTGACCACCGTGCCGTACAAGCAGATCGTGATTGCGGTGGGCGAGGGCGCCAAAGCCTCCCTGAGCGCATTCGATCACTTGATCCGGACCTCGGCTCCAGCATAAAACCCGACGCTGAAAACACAAAAACCCCATGAGCGACCATGGGGTTTTTTGTGCGTTGCGCATTCTCAATGTGGGAGCGAGCCTGCTCGCGAAAGCGGTGGGTCATTC
>NZ_JBBWCB010000207.1:0-7003 GCF_039888995.1 Pseudomonas rossensis
GGCCGCCGTCAGGACTTGATAACCTTCTTCGCGCAGTAACTCCACCGCTGCGCTGCGCACCGCCTCGTTGTCCTCGACCACCAGAATGGTTTCGTGTCCGCCTCGCTGTTGCGGGTCATGACGTGTCGTTTCGTTGAGCATCGGGCGCAGGCTGCGAGGGAAATACAGCTGCACCCGAGTGCCCTGGCCGACCACGCTGGAAATCTCGATATGCCCGCCGCTCTGCTTGACGAAACCGAACACCATGCTCAGTCCCAGCCCCGTGCCCTGGCCATCGGCCTTGGTGGTAAAAAACGGTTCGAAAGCCTGTGCGAGTACCTGCGGCGACATGCCAACTCCTCTGTCAGCCACCGCCACGCAGACATAATCGCCGGCACCGATGCCCTTGCCCGCACAAAACTTGCTATCAAGGGCGATGTTCTCGGCGCTCAGGTCAATGGTCCCCTCGCCTTTCATGGCGTCACGGGCATTGATCGCCAGATTGAGGACGGCGTTTTCCAGTTGATTGCAGTCCACGTAGACGTGCCAAAGGGCTTCAGCCGCGGTGACATTAATCTGGATGGTTTCCCCCAGCGCCCGCTGCAACAATTCCCCGAGTCCATCGAAGACCTGGCGCAGGTCGCAGACCGCTGGCGACAAGGGCTGACGACGGGCGAACGCGAGCAATTGCGAAGACAGTTTGGCGCCGCGTTCGACCGCGGCAATCGAAGCGCTGACCCGGCGCTGCACATTGGCGTTGTCCGGTTCATGCCGCGCCAACAAGTGCAGGTTACCGGCGATCACCTGCAACAGGTTGTTGAAGTCATGGGCCACGCCGCCGGTGAGACCGCCGATGGCTTCGAGTTTCTGCGATTGACGCAGTTGTTCTTCAGCGGCCAGCCGCGCTTCGACTTCGTCGGCAACGCGTTGCTCCAGATTGCGGGTGAACTTGAGCAGGGATTCTTCGGCGGTCTTGCGTTCGTGGATGTCGATCAACACCCCGGGAAAACGGAACGGTTCGCCCTGCTCATTGAATTCGCAGCCACCACTCGCCTGCACCCACAGATAACTGCCATCCGGGCGCAGGACCCGATACTCGGCGTTAAAGGGTTCGCCGGTTTCCACTGATTGGTTGATCTGCTCCTGCACCCAGCTGCGGTCATCGGGATGGATCCGTGCTTCGGCGATGTCCGTTGGCAGGTCGGTCAGGTTTTGCTCCGGCGGGTAGGAAAAGGTGCGGGCGAAACGCTCGTCACCGGAGAGCGCATTGCCCTTGATGTCCCAGACGAACGAGCCGAGCAAAGCCCCGGCATTGAGCGCCAGTCGCACCCGTTCGTTGTCGGCGTGATAGGCGTCCTCGGCGGCCTGACGGCGGCGTTCGGAGATCACATGCTCGGTGGTCTCGACCACCATCGCCATGACCCCGGCCGGTTTCCCGTCATCATCAGCCACCGGGCTGTAATAGAGGTCCAGCCAGACGTCTTCGGGTATCCCGTCGCGGAGCAACTCCAGGACTTTGTTGCGATAGGACAAGGTGCCGCCGGCCAGGCAGGTATCGACCACATACCGATTGAATTCGGCGACTTCCGGCCAGCCCAGTTCCACCGGAGAACCCAACAGGTAAGGATGGCGGCCACCGGCAAACGTCGAGTACGCATCGTTATAGATCATGTAACCCGGTCGGCCCCACAGCATCACCATCGGCAGTGGGGACGCGAGCATCAACTGCACCGCGCTGCACAGGCTTCTGGGCCAGGTGTCCATGTTCCCAAGCTCAGTCAGGCTCCAGTCGAACGCGCGGATGCGCCCGGCCATTTCACCGCTCCAGCCTGCACACCCATGGCTATCGTCTAGAAACTGCATCGACTGACTCTGTATCCCTGTAGATGACTGGCTTAAGGGATCGCAACGGCATGAGGACGGTGCGTGCCCGTTTGTTTCGAGCATCGCGGTCGCCAATGGTTTCATAGAGGTTAGCTGATTCACATCATCCAGGCTTTTGTGGCAATGGAGCTTGCCCTGCGGACGAACCTTGTAGCAGCTGGCGAAGCCTGCGTTCGGCTGCGAAGCAGTCGTAAAATCTGATGACGCGGTCCTTTCTGGTGCACCGCATCGTCTGGATTCACGACTGCTGCGCAGCCGAACGCAGGCTTCGCCAGCTGCTACATAATCCCCACCGGCGGCTAAACCTCAATCAGGTGCTTGAGCGGGTGGTAGCCGGTTTTCAGCGTGGCGGCGACGTCGAGAATCGCTTTCTCGATGCCATTCAAATGCATGCAGGTCAGTTCGATCGCAGCGCTCTGGTTGCCGGCTTCGATGTACTCGATCAGCCGCAGGTGTTCATCGTCGCGGCAAGCTTCGTGACTGTCGTCATCCAGCGCGGCGGCGTAAAGCGAGGCGCGGGAAATCAACTTGCGGAACCAGTCCAGCAACACCGGGTTGTTCAGGCTTTGCGCGAGTTTGATATGGAACTCGCCAAGCAGATGAATCAGCCGTTCATGGTCGCCGCTGCGGTGCGCTTCATCCTCCAGCAACAAGTGATCACGCAGGTCCTGGGTCACGGAGGTATCACGACGACGACAGAGCTCAGTGACGATGCCGATCTCGATCAAGCGCCTCGTTTCAAACAGCGAGCGGATCTCTTCATCACTGGGCAACGACACCGACGCCCCTTTGTTGGGCTCGGTGGTGACCAGGCCATCGGCCTCCAACTGTTTGAGCGCAGCACGAACCGACGTCCGGCTGACATTAAAAAGTTCGGCCAATGACGCTTCGCCGAGCTTCATGCCGGGACGTAAAGAACGTTTGCTGATCGCCTCGTAAACCCCTTGGTAGACGCGGTCGACCGTGGTCTCGAGTTTTTTCTCGGTCATCTGAACACTCCTTCATCACTAAACAACCGGCCCCAGGCGATGAGCAGCCTTTGAAAAAGGGGGTTGCACGAGCAGATTAATCCGGTTATTTCTAGATTGCATCCAGATATTGCATACAATAATTAGAGGAATGCACCATTATGGGTCATCCAACAGCAATCGAAGTGCGTAACGTCTCCAAGCGGTATTCCGACGATCCGGGGCTGGCTCCAGCCCTCGACAACGTTTCAGTCGACATTGCCGACAATGAATTCTTCACCCTGCTCGGCCCTTCCGGCTGCGGCAAGACCACTTTGTTGCGGACCATCGCCGGCTTCGAACAGGTCAGCGAAGGCGAGATTCGTCTGGCGGGCGAGCCGGTCAATGATTTGCCACCGTTCAAGCGCCGGGTCAACACCGTATTCCAGAGCTACACGCTGTTTCCGCACATGAGCGTCGCGCAGAATATCGCCTTCGGCCTCGAGATGCAGGGTCTTGATCGCAAGCTCATCCCGCAACGTGTCGATGAGATGCTGACGCTGGTGCAAATGCAACACCTGGCCCAGCGCAAACCGGCCGAGTTGTCCGGTGGCCAGCAGCAGCGCGTGGCGCTGGCCCGGGCCCTGGCGCCGAAACCCAAAGTGCTGTTGCTCGACGAACCGCTGTCGGCGCTGGACTTGAAGCTGCGCAAGGAAATGCAGGTCGAACTCAAGCGCGTACAGAAGGAAGCCGGGATCACCTTCATTTTCGTCACCCACGATCAGGAAGAAGCGCTGACCCTGTCCGACCGTATCGCCGTGATGTCCGCCGGCAAGATCCTGCAAATCGGTACACCGAACGATATCTACGAACGGCCGCAGCACCGCTTCGTCGCTCAATTCATCGGCGACATCAACTTCCTCCCCGGCCACCTCAAGCGCGGCCAGCAGAACGAAAAACTGTTCGTGCCGAGCGGCATGCCGGTGGAAATCCCCTGCCCGGCTCAGGGCTTCGATGGCGCCAGCGTGCAACTGGCGTTCCGCCCGGAACGCTCGCAATTGGTCGACCCGGCGCAACCGCATCACCTGCGCGGCGTCATTGAAGCGGTGTTGTATGTCGGCACCGCGACCCTTTACCAGTGCCGGTTGAACAACGACATCAAGGTCATGTTGCGCGAGAACAACGAAGGCCTGAACCGCGGTCGGGTGGTCGGTGATCGCGTCGCGGTCAACCTGCCGCCCCACGCCTGCCTGTTGATGGAGGCCTGAGATGAGCGTCAGCGGAACTTCTCCCGCCCTCAACCGTGCGCTGTTGCTCAGCCCGGTGGTTCTGACTTTACTGGCGCTGATCGCCATTCCGCTCGGCATCATGGGCTACATCAGCCTGTTGCCGCGCAACGTGTATGGCGGCGTAGACTGGCAGGCCGACTGGCAATTGCAAAGCTACGTGCAGCTGTTCTTCCAGGAAGGTTTCGACGGTGAACTGGAACTGAACTGGGTCTACGCCCAGGCGCTGTTGCGTTCGGTGTTCCAGGCCGGCGGCACCACCCTGCTGTGTTTCCTGTTCGGCTTCCCGGTGGCGTTGTGGATGTCGAGCCTGACACCGCGTCGGCGCAACCTCATGGTGTTGCTGATCACCATTCCGTTCTGGACCAACTTGCTGATACGCAACTACGCGTGGCTGATCATCCTGCGCGAGCATGGCTGGGTTGCTCAGAGCCTCAACGCGCTGTTCCCGCAGGCGGGCGGCATCACCCTGCTCTACAACGACTTCGCCGTCAGCGTCGGGCTGGTCTACAGCTTCCTGCCGTTCATGATTTTGCCGATCTATTCGACCCTGGAAAAACTCGACTGGCGTCTGGTGGAAGCGGCTTACGACCTCGGCGCCAATCGTTGGCACGCACTGAAGCGGATCATCCTGCCGCTGTCGATGCCCGGAGTGATTGCCGGCGCGCTGCTGGTGTTTGTGCCGAGTCTCGGTGCCTTCATCACCCCGGCGATTCTCGGCGGCGGCAAGACGCTGATGGTCGGCAACCTGATCCAGCAACAGTTCGGCACCGCGCGCAACTGGCCGCTGGGCAGTTCGCTGTCGTTCCTGTTGCTGGGGATTCTGCTGCTGTCCCTGGTGCTTTACGCCCTTTATAGCCGCAGCACCGCTAAAACTCTGCGTCGGGGAGCCACCGCATGATCGCCCTGCACCTGAAAAAACTGCCCCTGACCCGGGAAGTCAGCCTGCTGATCCTGGCCTATCTGTACGTGCCGATATTCGTGCTGATCGCCTACAGCTTCAACGCCAACCGTTCGGCCACGGTGTGGACCGAGTTCTCCTTCGCCTGGTACGGAAGGATTCTGGCCAACCCGTCGATCCAGACCGCAGCGCTGAACTCGATCATCGTCGCCGGCATCGCCACGGTGTGTGCCACGGCCATTGCCTTGCTCGCAGCGCTGGCGACCTATCGGCCGTTCTATGGACAGAAGATGGTCGAGGGCGGGATCAACCTGCCGCTGATCCTGCCGGAGATCGTCACCGCCGTCGCCACGCTGCTGCTGTTCATGGCGCTGGGGATCAAGCTCGGTTTGCTGACAGTGATCGTCGCGCACATCGGCTTCTGCATTCCTTTCGCCTACCTACCGATCCGTGCGCGGCTCAATGACCTGGACAAGAGTTTGCTGGAGGCGGCGAACGATTTGTACGCCAACCCGTGGCAGGTGTTTCGCCGGGTGACCTTGCCGTTGTTATGGCCGGCGGTGTTGTCCGGTTCGGTGCTGGCGTTCGTGGTCAGCCTCGACGATTTCATCATGACCTTCTTCGTTGCCGGCCCCGGTTCGACGACGTTGCCGGTGTACATCTTCTCGGCAATCAAGTCCGGGGTAACGCCGGAGATCAACGCGATCTCGACCTTGATGCTGGTGATTTCCATCGTGCTGGTGGTACTGGCCTTCTGGCTGGGACAGCGCGGCAAAAACCAATGAGTCTGGAGCCTGCTGTTATGAATAAAAAGCCAATGAAAACAAAAAGCATGCGTTTCGCTGTCGCCGGTCTGGCCCTGAGTTGCTTCACGGCGTTCAGCGCCCAGGCCGCCGAACCCAAGGAACTGTTCTTCTACAACTGGACCGACTATTACCCGGTGGAACTGCTGGCCAAGTTCGAAAAGGAGACCGGGATCAAGGTCACCATGGACGGCTACGACAGCAACGAAACCCTGCTGGCCAAGTTGCAGGCCGGTGGCGCGGCGTATGACGTGATCGTGCCGTCGCAGTCGATCATGCGCACGTTGATCAACCAGAACCTTCTGTTGAAAATCGACGCCTCGACCCTGCCCAACTTCCAGTACGTCAAACCGGCGTTCCGCGACCCGAGTTTCGACCCGGGCCGCAAGTTCTCCGCCCCGTACCTGTGGGGCACCACCGGGTTTTCCTATGACAGCGCGCGGGTGCCCGGCGGCAAACTGGACGACTCGTGGAAAGAGTTCTTCGAACCGCGCAAGGAACTGAAAGGCCAACTCGCCGCCCTCGACACCTCCAGCAGTGTGATCAACGCGGCCAGCCATTACCTGAACGTCGACGAATGCAGCGAAAACCCGCAGGACGCCAAGCGCATTCTGGAGCTGCTGCAAAAACAGAAACCGCACTTGAAGATGTACAGCTCGGACAACACCGTCGACCGCATGGCCTCCGGTGAAGTGATCATGATGCAGAACTGGAACGGCTCCACCGCCCGGGCCACGTTGCAAAAAAGCACCATCAAGTACGTGTACCCGCGCGAAGGCCTGGCGATGTTCCAGGACAACTTCGCCGTACCGAAAAGCGCCCCGCACCCTGGCAACGCGAAGATCTTCATCGACTGGATGATGAAGCCGGAAAACGCCGCCGCCGTGTCCAACGCCATCGCCTACGCCAACGGTATCCAGAGCGACAAGCTGATCGACGCCAAATGGCGGGTGATGGACGCGATCAACATGCCCGATGAGTTCGCCTCGCGCCTGCGCCCGGAGAAAGAGTGCAGCAACAAGGCGCGGGAGCTGCAGGACCGGATCTGGTCGAAGCTCAAGGGTTGATCGGCTGGTTTGAGACCGAGTCGCGGCCATCGCGAGCAAGCTCGCTCCCACAGGGTATTGGGTTGTTCACACATTCCATGTTCAACACAAAACCACTGTGGGAGCGAGCTTGCTCGCGATGAGGCCCGTCCAAACA
>NZ_JBBWCB010000208.1:0-6700 GCF_039888995.1 Pseudomonas rossensis
CTTGCATGGTGCTTGTAGGGCGCACAGCGACTGGAGCGGCGCTTGATCTATCAGGATGCCCACAACCCACCATTCACCGAAAAACCGCCCCTGAGGAGCTCTGAGCGCCCCTAGCGCCGCTGGTCCATTTTGGTTGTGATTGCTTGTAATCGCTTGTCGATAGTTGACATAATGATCATCAGAAAGGTAACGCCGACCGGTGCAAGCGCCCGTCCACCTCGAAAGAGGTCCTCACCCTAGAGTGGGATAACCAAGAGACTCCGGATTAAAGAAAAAGCCCCGCCTGCTTATGCATCGCGGGGCTTTTTCTTTTCAGCTTGGCGGCTTGATCACCTTCCCTTGGTACCGGTTCAACAGGATGAACAGGAACTTGATCGGCTTTGTGTACCGCAGTGGGTCATAACGCTCATGGGCACTGTTCACAAAGAGGTTCAGGTCTGCGCCTTCTACCTTCGCAGCCTTGGTAATCGTGAAGAACACCGCGTAATCGAACGTTCGGCCCTGGTGAACGACTTTGATCGTTACAAACTCTTCCCGCCCTGTGTGCATGCACCGACGCTCGCTCAGCGTAGCGATGATTGCGGGCAATTGTTTTGACAGCTCCCAGCGGAGCAGGCAAAAAACCCGTTTCTCCCTATTGTCTGCGTACCAGCTGTCTTCTGCGACGGCCTCGTTTGGCAGGCGGTCCCTTGCAAAGCAATGCAACCCATAGGTCACGTTGACCCTAATTGTTCTTTCTGGCCGTGCCGGCTGCTTCTCTGTTTTCTCTACGCCTGGAATGATGACCTCCCAGATATAGGGGTGCAGATGGCTTAGATCATAGGCCACTCCCCCTACTGTCGCTGCCTTCCAGGCAATACCACTCGTTGGTTTTCCCATCTATTTGCGTTCGCTAGCTATCCTCAATTACGTACATGTTGCCATGCGCACACTAAATCGCCTGTTGATCCGGTGTTAAAAACGACGGTCTGCCATTGGTGAAGAGGTCGTGCAGGCGCCTACCTGGTGAAAAGTCTCTGGCCGTAGGCCAGGCATTTGTGTCTCAAAATGCTGTTACAGGCGGCCAAAGGCCGCCCCGGCGCATCGCGCCGGTACGGTGGCAAAGATCACCACCGCGGTGTCTGGGACAGTTACCCACCTCCCTCGCTTCGCTCACTCCGTGGATAACTATCAGCTACTGACGCCTCGCTACGCTCGTTGTCCGGCCGGGCTAAATCCCTGGTCGGAAAAAGCACCCGCCCAGCGATTTAGCCCGACCTCGACGTGGTAAGGCACATCGTCTTTGACTCTTTTGAAAACAACATCAATGGCGCAGGCGATCATAGATCTCAGGCCGGCGGCTGCGTTTATCGCAGCCTGCAAGGCCGCAAGCGGTGCCGCGGCAAGCGGCACCACCTAGCCGCTCCTAAAAGAAAAAGAGGGCACTTTTGGAAGGGAATGGCTGAGAGCTAGGAAATCCGTGGCTTACAGCCCGGTTTTAGCTTGCTTGGTATGTTCACTCCAGAGTGAACATATATGTTCACTAGCTGAGTGAACATTTACCACTGTAGTGAACGTCTTGTGCGCACGTCGTGTTCGTATATACTGAACATCATGTTCACCAGACCACACGGATATGTTCACTTGAAACAGATCAGAAAAGACCCCGCTGATTTTGCCATGCTGACCCGTGGCTACATCCGCGACATTCGTGAACTTTCTCGGCGTAGCCCCAGTGCGTTCCAGGTTTTTATGCTGCTGACGGAACGGATGAACAAGACCAACGCGATTGTCATCAGCCAATCCACTCTCTGCCAAATCCTCAACTACGGCAGGACGGCAATACACAATGCCATCCGCCTACTTGAGTCAGAGCGGTGGCTCCAGATAGTGAAGATCGGCACAGCCAATGGCTATGTCATCAATTCAAAGGTCGTTTGGAGGGACCACAGTGGCAAGCGTTACGCCTCGTTCTACGCAGAGGTAGTGGTTAGTGAAAGCGACCAAGGCAGGCCCGTCGAGGACTGGGATAACGTCGAGCTGCGGCATGTCCCTATCTTACAAGCCGGTGAATCAGTAATTGACGATGGGGCTGATCTGCCCCCTCCCGACCAGAAAGATCTGCTCCCTCCTGACCCGCGTGAACTGCCCAGAGCTGGAGAGACACCAGATCCATGGGCGACAGAGCGTGCGGAATTAGCCAGGAGTGACGCCGCTGGCATTCCACGAGAGTTCCCAAAACCTGAGGACTCTCGCGCCCCCAACACTCTCGATCTCTTCAGCACCAAAACCGACCAGAAGTAAATTGGCACAGCCATCGAGGAGACGTGACACATGGCTTGGCACACCATCCAGGAAGCGCAAAAGCTGACCGGAAAGAGCCGTCGCACGCTTTACCGTGATATGGCCGCAGGTCGTTTATCTTGGGAGCCTGAGGGCGAAAACGCTCGACGGCTTGAGACGTCCGAGCTGATCCGTGTCTATGGTGCACTTCTGCCAATGGCACAGCCAGAAAACGAAAAACCGGCACATGCTGACACTGGGTATGGCACACAGGATACAGCTCTGATCTTGGCCGAACTGAAGGCATTGAGGGAGGAGGTGGCCGAGCTCCGTCAGGCCATGCGCCTGATCGAGCACAAACCTGAACCGGCACAGCCTGACACGGTAGAAAGTGTGCCAGCCGACAAGCCGACGCCTTGGTGGCGAAGGCCCTTATTCACGCGACAAGGGTAAAAAATCGGCACTGACCGGGGTTGCAGCCCCGGCCAGAGCCTAACCACAACGACACCACTGGAGGTGTGCACTATGGCTAAGCCATATTCTACAGAAAACGAATCTCAAGATTTTCAGATAATAGTGACGGAGCGAGTACATAGCTCCCATGACCTGGAGCTGTACCAGCCCTGTTTGGTAAAGGTCCAGTTTCACCGGAACGGCAAAGGCTCTCGCATCCTTAGCAAGCCACTGCACACCGTGCCAGCCCCAAAAGGCGGGGTGTCCTCATGAGCCATTCAGATAAAGACCAACTAGATTTAATTGATGAATTAAATAACGAGCTTGCATCGTTAAAGGCTATTCATTTGTTAATGCACAACCATCTGAAAGCTGCGCTTAGCAATAAGGATATGAACATGACTCACGACGAGTTACGTGCTTTCAACTGTGGAATAGAACATTTAGTTAATCCGATGTTTGCTAAGGCTAGCAAATTGCTTAAAAGCTTGGCTCAGACAACCATTTAAACCAATACAGCAGCGGGGCTATGCCCCGCTGCGAGGAATCGCCATGGATGTTCAAGTTGTACAGCCGATTTTTGATGCTATCGACGCCGCAATGAGCGGGACGCTGATTAACGGAACCAGCAAGCTAATACAAGTTGCAGGGGCGATTTTCGGCTCTATGTGGCTGGCTCATTTCACCCTTAAAAGCATAGGCTGGCTTTTCCAGGGCATGGACATGATTTTTAGAGATGTCATTTTTAGCATGCTGAAAATGGCATTTATTTGTGGCTGCGCATTCAATATATCTTGGTACATGGAAACAATCGTACCATTCGTATCGAATGCTCCGGCGGGAATCACGCAGTTGCTTAGCGGGTCTGAATCACACGCTACGAATATGATTGATGCTTTAATTGGCGCATACATCAACAGCGTAATTGAAATAGTCAACAGCCTTGATTTTAGTCTTTTTAATAGCGACTTATCCAATCTTGCAGCCGCAATAATTACTCTTGGGGTTCTAATCATTTCTGGCTTGGCTTTTCTTGGTGTCTGTGTTGCAAACTTGATTGTCTTAAAGTTGGCTACCACTCTATTTCTGGTATTAGGCCCGTTGTTCATTGCATTTTTTCTGTTTGATGCCACTAAACAGTACGCGTGGGGCTGGATAAATATCCTCGCCGGTTTTATGCTGTCAAATGTATTATTCGGTGTGGTTATTTCAATTGAAATTAACTATATAAACTCCAATGTCCTTGGAGCTGATGGACAATTTAAAGCAGGGTGGGTAAGTATTTTATCCATCCCCCTAATTTTCGGCGCTTTTGCGGTACTGGCTCAAACCCTTCCTAACTATGCGGCCAGCGTCATGAGTGGCAGCCCTGCCGGGAACGGCGGTGGGCTAGGCGCGATGCTCAAGCATGGCGGACTGGGCGCAGGAAAACAGATGGGCGGAGCCTTGATGAAAAAATTCATGCCTAAAGGCCCATCAATCCAGTAACAGCTTATTAATTCAATAACACACGCGACCTGAATACCAGGGCGCTCTACCGAGGTGCTTCCATGAACAAAGTTTTGGCCGTACTTACCTTTAACACCATGATCCTGACGGCTGTATTACCATTAACCAGCCACGCTACCGGCGTTCCGACCGTGGATGTAGCCGCAGCTACGCTTTTACAGAACAATGCAGTAGCGCAAGCGGCGCAAGCACTAGATGCCCTTAATAACGCTAAGAATGGTATCGATCAAGCCCGACAGCAGTACGAAAACTACAAAGGCATGGTTTCCGGTAATGACAAACTTGGGGGCTTTCTCAATAACCCTTCGCTAAACAAAGTTCTGCCTTTGGGCGACTGGTCCCAGGTGTATAGCACCGTCAGCGACATTGCCAGTCTGCGTGAGCGTTACGGTTTAAAATCAGATGATGCCAGCGTCCAAGAGAAGTTCGACAGAATGCTGGCCGCTGCGGATGCACTTGAACGCAACTACGATGCCAGTACCGAGCGCATTAGTAATGCCGAGGGGTTACGGGCAAAGCTCAACGAGGTTGATACACCGCAACAAAAACAAGACTTACAACTGCGCTACCAACAAGAATTGTTAGAGCAACAGAATCAACAAATGCGCCTCGCCAACATGCAAATGCTTCAGCAACAACAAGAGAAAATGGCGGATCGGAAAAAGGCACAGGCCTTTATGGATCGTATGAATGAAAAAACAAACTGAATAATTCCAAAAAGGCCGGGGGTTCCCGGCCTTTTTACCCACGAACCAACATCAACAACAGGGCTCACAGGCCTCCCGCTGTGCGGGGTTTCAAAGGGGGTTCCCCTTTGGCGCGGACGATGTTTAGAAAATGCGAAGCTATTTTGTAAACAATCGGTAACGTGCCTCTCTTAAACCACAAAAATATCTAATGTATCTCTGATGGATATCTAAGGTATCTCTATTGACAAGAAGTATATCTAATGTATATCTGAAATATCTTTACTCAGTCTCCATAAGGCGCAACCCATGACTGATTGGCGAACCAGCCCAAGAACCGGGAAAAGTCAGTTTTTCCCGCTGATAGATGAGCTTAAAAACCGCCTGACGTTAGGAGAGACCTATAAGCAGATTTACGATGACTTAAAAAAAACGTCTAAAATCCAGATAGGCTTTCAGCAGTTCTCTAAATATATGAGAACGCATGTTAAATCACCCACAATAAAAAACGAACTGAACGGTACAGTTCTACCGAGAAAAGAATCAGCACGAGCCACAACGCTCCAGCCGATCAGTCCTGTATTAACCAATAACAATATTGAAAACTGGTCAGATAAAAAACAGCATCCGTTTGAACACCTTTCAACACCCAAAGGTGATCGCCGCCGTGACTATTTTGTCCATAATTCTGTGCCTGACCGGGAAGAGATCTACGGCACCGATTCACAAAATACGACATCAGTCGACAAGCGCCCAATGTCTAAAATTGACTTTAGAAAAGTCAGGGAGGAAGCTCTTAGCATGGATTTTGACGCGCTGGTGAACGGTGAATACATTCATGAAACTAAAAACAAATAAGCATAGTTAATATAGTGAGACTAGTATGAGCCAAGACCTTATAAATGATCTATTCGAACAGGTACAAAAACACATTTCCGGCATGGCTAAAAATATAGACTTTGAAACGTGTGATGATGCCTTAGCCCTACTGTCTAATTGTTATTCAGCTCAGATAAAACTCGCGGAAATTACGAGTACATTGGCAGTCAGAACCATGCGAGAGTTTTGCAGGGAAAAACCAGGGGAAACACAAGATGACTGATTGGCGCGCTAATCCTAGAATCGGAAAAAGCCAGTTCATCCCGCTTTTGCCTGAAATAAAAAAGCGCTTAACCATGGGCGAAACGTATAAGCAGATTCACGACGACATGATAACCAGAGGTCACTTACAAATTGGTTATGATCAGTTCACCAGGTACATTCGTAAATCCATAAATGAAACAAAGCTCTATGAATATGATCCAGCGGCAGCACTGACAGATCCTGAAAGCATCGCCATTTTTATGGCCGATGCGTTGGAAACTGGCGACGCTGAATACATTGCTAAGGCTCTGGCCGTTGTGGCGCGCGCCGAAGGTATGACAGAGGCAAAAAGCCAACCTGGGGAGGTAGACACTTGATAGGCAGGAAAAAAAAGCCCGGCTGGTAACCGGGCTTTTTGCACAACAGGTGTTTCTTCGACGGTAGACGGTAAACAGCGCAACACATCAATTGCGAGCTGATTATGGCAGCAGCTACGCCCCCCCGCCACATTGTTGACTGGCAAGCGAAGCGCGCAGGGCGAAGCCTGCGCCGTGAAGGAGCGAAGCAGCCCTTGCACGTCCTCGGGGTCTTGCATGGTGCTTGTAGGGCGCACAGCGACTGGAGCGGCGCTTGATCTATCAGGATGCCCACAACCCACCATTCACCGAAAAACCGCCCCTGAGGAGCTCTGAGCGCCCCTAGCGCCG
>NZ_JBBWCB010000209.1:0-6585 GCF_039888995.1 Pseudomonas rossensis
AATCGGCATACCACGAGCTCTTCCAATTTTGGCCAGAAGCCGAAGACGGCTTCCTCGAATAGGCCTGATACATAGATGCAACGGGGCGGCGGTTTTTCAAAAGCGGGTAGACAGTGGGGCCGAGTCCATACATAGCAGCTGGCGAAGCCTGCGTCCGGCTGCGCAGCAGCCGTAAAATCAGGCCATTCGGTCTATCCGGCACACTGTACAAGCAGGGTTTACGGCTGCTGCGCAGCCGGACGCAGCCTCGCAGGCTCGGCAGCTGCTACATAGAGCCGATTGACGAATCGTTAGCCACGCTCAGGCTGGAAACGCACCACAAAACCCTTGAGATTCTGCTGGCGGCTCAACAAGTCACGCAGACGATCGGCTTCTGCACGTTCGATCAGCGGTCCGACAAACACCCGATTCTTGCCGTCGGCAGTACGAATGTAGGCGTTGTAACCCTGACTGCGCAGGGATTTCTGCAGGCTTTCTGCACTTGCACGGCTCGACAGGCTGGCCAGTTGCACCGACCAACTGACAGACAGGCCATTGGCATCGACGCGGCTTTGAGTCGTGTCCGGCTTGCCCGATGCAGCCGTGATGGGCTGGCTAGGTGCAACCGTTGGTTTGTTCACCGGCGCAGGTGCTGGCGCCGGAGCTGGCGCGACCGGCTTGGCGGCAGGCGCAGGCGCAACCGGGGCGCTTGGGGCAATCGGCATGGACGATGCTTCTTGCTGAACGATTTCATCATCACTCGGCACAGGTTCCTGAGGCAGCGCTTGCGGCTCAGGCACCACCACCGGCTCGACCTGAACTTGCGGCACCGCAGGCGCTTGCGGCGCAGCCGGGGCTTCAACCGTCACTTGACGCTGTTCATCCTGACGGGAAAACAGCATCGGCAGGAAAATCACCGCCAGCGCCACCAGAACCAGGGCGCCTACCATGCGCTGTTTGTATGCCTTATCCAGCAATGCCATTTGCCGCTTCCTCCGTGGAGCGCCGGGCCAGCCATTCGATGGCCTCGGCAACACAATAAAATGATCCGAACAACAGAATCTCGTCGTCGCTCGTCGCCAGCGCGCACTGCCCTTCCAGGGCGGCGGCCACGCTGTCATAGGACGTTACCGAGGCGCCAAGGTTCTGCAGCGCCCCGTGCAAATCGGCAACCGGGCGTGCTCGCGGTGAATCCAGCGGCGCGACGGCCCAATGCTGGACACTAGCATTCAATTCACCGACAACACCATCCAGATCCTTGTCCGCCAACAGTCCGAACACCGCCAGACGCTTCCCGACCGGTGGCCGACTGGCCAGACGGCGAGCCAGATACTCCGCCGCATGGGGGTTATGCCCCACGTCCAGCAACAGGTTCAGGCGCTTGCCCTGCCAGTCGAACTGACGGCGATCGAGGCGACCGACCACCCGAGTGGCTTTCAGCGCAGTAATAATTTGTGCATCCACCCAAGGCAACCCGAGCAACAGGTAAGCCTGCAACGCCAGTGCCGCGTTTTCCATCGGCAGATCGAGCAACGGCAGATCATGCAGCTCGACCACTCGCCCTTGAGCGTCAAGACCGCGCCATTGCCAGTTGTGATCGGTGATGCCGAGGTCAAAATCGCGCCCACGCAGGAAAAACGGGCAATTGAGCTCGCGCGCTTTATCCAGCAGAGGCTGTGGAGGATTCAGGTCACCACAGAGCGCAGGCGCGCGCTGGCGGAAGATGCCGGCCTTTTCGAACGCTACGGATTCACGGGTATCGCCCAGATAATCCGCGTGATCGACACCGATGCTGGTGACCAGCGCCATATCGGCATCGACCACATTGACCGTGTCCAGACGCCCGCCCAGCCCGACTTCCAGCACCACAGCATCGAGGCTGGCGTGTTGAAACAGCCAGAACGCCGCGAGGGTGCCCATTTCGAAGTACGTCAGGGATGTGTCGCCACGGCCCGCCTCGACCGCTGCAAAGGCTTCGCACAGCTCGGCGTCAGTGGCTTCGACGCCATTAACCTGCACCCGCTCGTTGTAACGCAGCAGGTGCGGAGAATTGTAGACACCTACGTTCAGGCCCTGCGCCCGCAGCAACGAAGCCACGAATGCGCAGGTAGAACCTTTGCCGTTGGTGCCGGTGACCGTGATCACCCGAGGCGCCGGCTTGCCCAGTCCCATGCGGGACGCTACCTGTTGCGAGCGCTCCAGGCCCATGTCGATGGCCGAAGGGTGCAACTGCTCAAGGTAGGCGAGCCACTCGCCAAGGGTACGTTCGATCATATGTTGGCGGGTACCGGTGGAACTACGATTGGCTCGATGGGCGCGGCAACGAATTTCGGCGTCGGCAGGCCCATCATTTGTGCCAGCAGATTG
The DNA here is from genome assembly GCF_039888995.1 of Pseudomonas rossensis. Classification (NCBI taxonomy): domain Bacteria; kingdom Pseudomonadati; phylum Pseudomonadota; class Gammaproteobacteria; order Pseudomonadales; family Pseudomonadaceae; genus Pseudomonas; species Pseudomonas rossensis. The sequence goes on from NZ_JBBWCB010000209.1 coordinate 2,347, forward strand.
CCCAGCCGCGGACGCAGTTCCTGACGGTGAATGATCATGTCGATCGCACCGTGCTCCAGCAGAAATTCGCTGCGCTGGAAGCCTTCCGGCAGTTTTTCACGCACGGTCTGCTCGATCACGCGCGGACCGGCGAAGCCGATCAGGGCTTTCGGCTCACCGACAATCACGTCGCCAAGCATCGCCAGACTGGCGGAAACACCGCCGTAGACCGGGTCGGTCAGTACGGAGATGAACGGAATGCCTTCTTCACGCAGACGCGCCAGCACCGCAGAGGTCTTGGCCATTTGCATCAGGGAGATCAGGGCTTCCTGCATCCGCGCACCGCCGGAAGCGGCGAAGCAGATCATCGGGCAACGGTTTTCCAGCGCGTAGTTGGCAGCGCGAACAAAACGCTCACCAACGATGGCGCCCATCGAACCACCCATGAAGGAGAATTCGAAGGCCGAAACCACTACCGGCATCCCCAGCAGGGAGCCGCTCATGGAGATCAGTGCGTCTTTTTCGCCGGTCTGCTTCTGCGCAGCGGTCAGGCGATCCTTGTACTTCTTGCCGTCGCGGAACTTCAGACGGTCAACCGGCTCCAGGTCCGCGCCCAGTTCGGCACGGCCTTCAGCGTCGAGGAAGATGTCGATGCGGGCGCGGGCGCCGATACGCATGTGGTGGTTGCACTTGGGGCAAACGTCCAGGGTCTTTTCCAGCTCCGGTCGATACAGCACAGCCTCGCAAGACGGGCATTTGTGCCACAGACCTTCAGGCACCGAGCTCTTCTTGACCTCGGAACGCATGATCGAAGGGATCAGTTTGTCTACTAACCAGTTGCTCATGCTTTCTTTCTCCAGTACCGGCGGCCCGAACGCTCTGGTTCGCAGCCCCGCGTATGCCCTTGAGCTAAATTCATGTATGTGGCGATGATCGATGGGTTGCCGGATCAGCTAAACGTGACCTGCGTACACCCCAAAAACCCTCAGCCATGCCTGTGGACGGCGGCAGTGTGCCAGCCGTCACATCAACGTCCTACAACCGCTTTAATGAACGCCTGAATCTTTGCGTGATCCTTGATGCCCTTGCTCGCCTCTACCCCACCACTGACGTCCACGGCGTAAGGCCGAACCCGGGCAATCGCCTCGGCGACGTTGTCCGGCGTCAAGCCACCCGCCAGGATGATCGGTTTGCTCAAGCCTTGCGGTATCAGAGACCAGTCAAACGCTTCACCGGTTCCGCCGGGGACGCCTTCAACGTAGGCGTCGAGCAGGATGCCGCTAGCGCTTGGAAACGCATCGCATGCGGCCGCGATATCGTCACCGGCCTTGACCCGTAGCGCCTTGATGTACGGACGGTGCCAGCCTTCGCACTCGGCCGCGGTTTCGTCGCCATGGAACTGCAACAGGTCCAGCGGCACGGCGTCGAGGATTTCCCCCAACTCGCAGCGGCTGGCGTTGACGAACAACCCTACGGTGGTCACGAACGGCGGCAACGCCTCGATGATCGAGCGTGCCTGCTGAAACGTCACGGCCCGGGGGCTTTTGGCGTAGAACACAAATCCGATCGCATCAGCCCCGGCCTCAACCGCCGCCAACGCATCTTCTATGCGGGTAATCCCACAAATCTTGCTGCGAACGGCCGACATGTCGATAGAACCCCAAGGTAAATCCGAGAAAGTCCCGGATGGTAACAAAAGCGTTCGAGGGCGTCAGCCGTCAAGTTCCGAGAAGCCGGTCAGGAAGTGCGGCCCGATGTAACGCTCGGGCAATTCGAACTCGTCGCGGTACTCGACCTGCACCAGGTACAGGCCGTACGGATGCGCCGTCACCCCACCGGAACGGCGAATGCGGCTCTCCAGCACTTCTTTCATCCACTCCACCGGGCGCTCGCCGGCACCGATGGTCATCAGCACGCCAGCAATGTTGCGCACCATGTGGTGCAGGAAGGCGCTGGCGCGGATGTCCAGCACGATCATCTTGCCGTGGCGCGTGACGCGCAGGTGATGCAGCTCCTTGATCGGCGACTTGGCCTGACACTGGCCGGCACGGAAAGCGCTGAAATCGTGGGTGCCGACCAGGTACTGCGCCGCCTCAGCCATGCGCTCGACGTCCAGCGGACGGTGGTTCCAGGTGATTTCTTCGTTCAGGTGCGCCGGGCGGATCTGATCGTTGTAGATCACGTAGCGATAGCGCCGGGCAATGGCCTTGAACCGCGCATGAAAATGCGCCGGCATGACCTTGGCCCAACTGACACTGACGTCGTGGGGCAAATTGATATTGGCGCCCATGACCCAGGCTTTCATCGAACGCTCGACCTGGGTATCGAAATGCACCACCTGACCGCACGCATGAACGCCGGCATCCGTACGCCCGGCGCAGAGCAGCGACACCGGTGAGTCGGCGACTTTGGACAAGGCCTTTTCGAGCGTTTCCTGCACAGTGAGTACGCCGGAAGCCTGGCGCTGCCAGCCGCGATAGCGCGAACCTTTGTATTCAACGCCCAACGCGATCCGGAAAAAGCCGTCGGCCACCATTTCGGCGGCCGGGTTATCTATATTTGCCAAGGAGTGACAGCCTGCTGATAAGCGCAAAGGCGGGCATTATAAGGCCGCCGGACGGGGATGCCAGAGCCGTGTGTTTTTTGGGGCCTGCGGGGTCGGGAATTATGTTGAATGTGCCGACCTCTTCGCGAGCAGGCTCGCTCCCACAGGGGTTTTGTGAACACCAGAGACTCAATGTGGGAGCGAGCTTGCTCGCGATAGCGGCCCGACAGACCCCATCGCATCCCCGCTGAAACAAAAACGGCAGCCTCAATGGGCTGCCGTTTTGTTTACGCCTTACCGATCAATCACGCCAGACGCGAAAGCATTTCCTGGGCTTCGCTCTTCTGACCGTCGTCACCCTCGGTCACCACCTCGTTGAGGATGTCCCGAGCGCCGTCGGCGTCGCCCATGTCGATGTAGGCCTGGGCCAGATCGAGTTTGGTCGCGACTTCGTCGGTGCCGGAAAGGAAATCGAATTCCGGCTCGTCAGCTGCGGAGGCCATGGCGTCTTCCGCCGTGAAGCTCGGCTCGCCAAGACTCTGGGACAGACGATCCAGCTCGGCGTTGACGTCATCCAGTTCGGCGGCAAACGCGTCCGGAGCGTCTGGCGCGTCCATTTCGTCAGCCAGCGACAAGTCGAAATCGGCTGGCAGCTCCAGATCGTCCAGTGCAACCTCGGGAACAGCCGGCGCTTCAGCGGCAGGTAAATCCAGGTCCTTGACGCCGTCATCCAGACTCAACAGGAAGTCGTCTTCGGCCAGGGTCGCCGGCGAGGCATCCCCACCGAGATCCATATCCAGGTCGAAGTCCGACAGGTCATCGAGGTTTTCCTTGATGTCGGTCTGCTGCTGCAACACCGACTCGAAGCTCAAGTCGTCGTCCAGCGGGAACTCGTCCAGCTCAGCCGCAGACACTGGTTCTGGTTCTGGTGCAACCACCGCCGGAGAGGCAGCTTCCAGATCATCCAGACTCAAATCGAAGGCACTGTCGAAGTCATCGGGCTTTGCCTCTGCTTCTGCCTCTGGTGCAACCACTGCCGGAGAGGCGGTTTCCAGATCATCCAGGCTCAAATCGAAGGCATTGTCGAAGTCATCGGGCTCTGCCGCTGCCGGCGCTTCAGGCTCGTCCAGCAGCAAATCCTTGACGTATTGCGCGTCCAGTTCGGCAGCGATCGCAGCGGCTGCGATACCACCGGCTGCCGCAATAACCATGGCCGGGAAGCGGCTCTTGAGTTTTTCGACCTGAGCAAAGTTGTCACCGTTGGCCACCAATTGGCGTTCCTGGGCAACGAATGCATCGCGGTCGCCTTGCTGACCGTAGACTTCCATCAGCTTGAGGCGCAGGTCACTGCGTTGCGGCTCTTGCTTGATCCCGTCTTCCAGCAAGGCAGCCGCCTGATTCAGACGACCGGCAGTGATGTGCGACTGCGCCTTGGTCAATACGTCGTCATCGCGCTCGCCAGCAGGCGAAACCAATGGCGCAGCGATAGGCGGCGTTACCACAACCGGTGCAATCACCGGCGCCGGCGCCGGCGCGGGTGCAGGGGCGGGTGCAGGCGGTGGCGTTGGGGTTGGCGCGGTAGCGAGCTTCACGCTCGGCGGCGGCACTTCCAGGTCTTCGAAGATGCCTTTTGGCAGGTCGAGTTCAGCGGAGAACGCCTGCTCCTCGGCCAAATCACGGGCCATGCGCAAATGCTTCTCGGCTTCTTGCTGGGC
>NZ_JBBWCB010000210.1:0-6382 GCF_039888995.1 Pseudomonas rossensis
TCCGATGAGTCTATCGCCGGTGTAGCCTTGCTCTGGCAAAATCGGCGGCATGACTTCGCTTCCAAACCTCGACCAACTAAACCCTGAACAACTGCGCGCTCTGGCGGCGCAGTTGATGCGGCGTGTCGAGAATCTCGATCAGAAATTCGAGACGATGGGTAAGCAAATCCACCATCACAAAACGGTCAACGAGAAACTGGCCCACGAGATCGCGCAGCTCAAGCGCTTCAAGTTTGCCAAGCGCAGCGAGCAACCTGAGCCCGGATCAGGCCAGCCTGCTTGACGACCTGATCGACACTGACATCGCAGCCATCGAAGCCGAACTTGAAGCGCTACAACCCACCCCCGTTTCGACCGAGGCTCGGCAAAAACCCAAGCGTACCGCCTTGCCGCCGCAGTTTCCGCGCACCCTGATCCACCACGAACCCGACAACAGCCACTGCCAGTGCGGCTGCGCCCTCAAGCGTATCGGCGAGGATGTCAGCGAACTCGACTACACGCCAGGCGTGTTCACCGTCGAGCGTCATATCCGTGGCAAGTGGGTCTGCGGCTAGTGCGAAACGCTGATCCAGGCACCAGTTCCGGCGCAGGTCATCGACAAGGGCATCCCGACCGCCGGCCTGCTAGCCCACGTGATGATCGCAAAGTTCGCCGACCATTTACCGCTCTATCGTCAGGAGTCGATTTTTGGTCGGGCCGGTCTGGCCATCGCCCGCTCGACCTTGGCGCAATGGGTCGGCAGCTGTGGTGTGCAGTTGCAGTCGCTGGTCGATGCCCTGCGCGATGCTGTTCTCGAACATGGCGTAATCCATGCCGATGAAACGCCGGTGCAGATGCTTACGCCGGGCGCAAAGAAAACCCATCGCGCGTATGTCTGGGCCTACGCCACCAGCCAGTTCTCGGACTTGGCGGCGGTCGTTTACGACTTCAGCCCGAGCCGCGCCGGAGAGCATGCACGCAACTTCCTGCAAGACTGGAAAGGCAAGCTGGTCTGTGATGATTTTGGCGGCTACAAGGCCAGCTTTGAACTCGGCATCACCGAGATCGGCTGCATGGCCCATGCGCGGCGCAAGTTCTTCGAGCTGCACGCCACCAACAAGAGCCAGCTCGCCGAACAGGCCTTGCGCTACATCCAGTTGCTTTACGAAATCGAGAGCGAAGCCCGCGACCTTGAACCGGATTTACGCCGCCGAATACGGCAAGAAAAAGCTGTACCGGTGATGGATGCTCTGCATGCCTGGATAATCGCCCAGCGCGTGCTTGTGCACGACGGCTCGGCTATCGCTAAAGCTTTGGATTACAGCCTGAAACGCTGGACGGCGTTGTCGCGCTATCTCGATGATGGGGCCGTACCCATTGATAATAATTGGGCAGAAAACCAGTTCCGACCGTGGGCGTTAGGTCGCAAGAACTGGCACTTTGCAGGTTCGCTGCGCAGCGGCAAACGGGCGGCCGCGATCATGAGTTTGGTCCAGTCGGCGCGACTCAATGGGCATGATCCATACGCCTATTTGAAGGACGTCCTCACGCGCCTGCCGACGCAACGGGCGAGTGAAGTCGAACAGTTGCTGCCGCATAAGTGGCAATCGGTTTAGTTACGCAAGGACTGATACCCGGACGGATATGTAGCAGAGACACCCTGCTTCGTATAGAAAGGTTCGTATACCCCCCCTATAATCCGCGACTGCGCCCAATCCTCCAGGAGCAACTTCACTATGGAAGCAAACATGCCTCAGCCTTGGTACACCACACGTCCCGTCCCGGTCTTCATGACTGTCTTTTACTGCTTCATTGTCTTGATTCAAGCAGGTCTTTGGGTGGTCAACGAAGGATTTGAACAAACCCGACAAGGGGATATTTCGATCCTGGTGCTGCTCAATGTTTGTACCGTAGCGCTTCTGATGTGCGTAGGCGGGTTGATGCTACTGGGCAGGAAAAAGAGCAGCTCGTTGTGCTTTATTCTAGCCTTGGCATTAGGTGTGGCTTTCTCCCTCAGCCAGATGCGCAGCGGATCTATCGTGCACCTGCTGACGCTCCCGATGTTTAAGGAGTACGCCCTGGTTTTCGGAATCTGGGTATACAGTCTGCAACTGCGCAGGAGCAGTTATTTCTATCCAGCGCGGTCTGCTAGCTAGTCCCACAACCAAACGAGCTGGCATAAGCGAAAATCCGGATTGAACTCAGGGACGCTCCAAGACGCCACCCCGCTGATGCGTTCTCTGCCGGCCAAATGGTGTCCACTTAAATTTAGTTGACCACTACACATCGCCTCAAGCGAAAGTGTCAGAAAGGTGCGTTGGCCGGACGCTTACGTTTCACCCCCGCTCCGGCGTCGACCACGACTTTCGAATCCCCGAAACGAAAAAGCCCAGCAGTTGCGCTGGGCTTTCTCGTTTCGGGGGTGGGCTCAATGGTGCTGGCGTTGTCTCTGTAGCTCTGTCTTCAGCCAGGTGCTCGTCGGTTGGACACCTGTTGAGCAACGCACTTCATAGGCTTTGCCATTCATGCTGCTTTTAGTGGCAGCGAGATCGATGAAGTCTTCTGCGCTGCTCACCAGGTTCTTGCCTTCGAGATAATTCAGCTTCTTTTCGAGATGTGCCCGAGCCTGGGGTCCAGGGTATTCACTGCCGTTGCGCACGAACTTACACTCACTGCGCTCCACAAAATCCAGCAAGCCTTTTATCTCCTGGTTTGCCTGTGGCGTGGTTTGAGCCTGCGCACCGCCCGCCACTGCAAAAAGGCCGATAGAAGCAGTGATCAGCCATCGGCGGAAAATGGGTCGAGTCACTGCTACTTTCAAAATCCACATGATACTTCCTTGTCCTGAAAGGGGTGACTGTAGCGCGGCATCGCCCGAGCAGCCAGCGCTGCTAGCCTTCAAGTTTGGGCCAGTCCGCATGCGCTCCCCTGCGCGCAATACCCAACGATAACCAGCAGAACGCTGTGCGATGTGGTTCGTTCGAAAGGATCAACCTGTGGAAGGGAAAGGGGATCAATGAGCCCAATACCTCTGTGCGCGAGCAGTTGGCCAAAGTCGCAGTTACTTATCCCTGTATCGGCATCAGACTCATTGATCGTTGCCCAGCTCAATGTTGGGCGATTTCCATCTAACCGAATGGAGATGCATTGGCGCGTCAATAGCAGCCATGCACTATTTTTTTAACAAAACAACTTCTGCACGTCTAATCACCTTTTTCCCCGGCCTTATAGGCTCAGGAAATATCCCCTTCAAAGCCAACCGCTATGGCGGCGGCACCATTCGTCGTATCAGAAGCGCTGCGCGATTTTTTTGACTATTCCTGGCTTAAGGTTTGCAGAAGACGCTCGTGGCAGCCCCAGAACGACGTAATTCTGACGCGGCAGCACTTTAATTAACGCTTAGGACGCCAGCGATGCGCTTGGTCAGTCACCGGAGATGTAACGTGTCAACTCTCAATGAAATCGCAGCGAACCACGCGAGAATGGCTAAGGCTCTTGTCGAAGAGTCGACCGGGCTGAGTGAGCGCCACACCCAGATTGTGGATAGTTTCGAAGTTCCATCCATGGATGCGCAACATATTCCTCTGCACCTTATCGCAGGAGTGCAGGACAACCATTTCGCGCAAGCAACGGCCTACTTGCTCTGACGGTGTTTGATCTGGGTAGCCTGTCGGGCAGGCGGTAAAGGTCTGCCTGCCGGCGCGGTAAGGTCGAGTACCACTTCTTGGCCTAAACTCAACTGACTAGCCCGTTGGGGAGCAGCCGGAGTGGCATTCCCATGCTCGAAACTTTAGAGATGTCGCGTGTTAAGCGCTTCGCCGCAAACGTTGCCGGCCGAGATTTCGCGGTCGGTGACATTCATGGCCATTTCACTCGGTTGCAGGACGCTCTGGATGCAGCCGGGTTCAACCACTCGGTAGATCGCCTGTTCAGTGTTGGCGATCTGATTGACCGCGGGCCCGAATGCCATGATGCGCTCGATTGGCTGGACAAGGCATGGTTCCACCCGGTGCGAGGCAACCATGACGACTACGTGGTGTGCTTCGATAGCTGCGACGTCGACAGCTGGATCGACAACGGCGGTTCATGGTTCGTGGACCTGTCGCTGTTCGAGAAGCAAGCATTCGCGGCGCAGTTCGCCAAGCTCCCTATCGCGATCGAAGTCGAAACAGCATACGGCCTGATCGGCATCGTGCACGCCGATTGTCCATTTCCATCATGGCAGCAACTGCGAAAGGAATTGGAGTCGCCGGAAACCAACAGGCGTCTGCAGGAGCTGCAGCACTACTGCATGTGGTCACGAAGGCGGATCGATCAGCAGGAAACGCATGGCGTTGAAGGCCTACGCGCACTGGTCGTAGGGCATACGCCGCTTTATATGCCCGTCAGCCTTGGCAATGTGATTCACATCGATACGGGTGGCTGGAGGCCGGACCGTGGTTATTTCACCCTGCTGGATCTCGAGACGCTCGAAACCATCCCCGCAAGCTGACTCAACACGGCTCGACCAACGCCATTCACTCAAAAAAAACCCGGCCTCATCAGCCGGGTTCTTTATTTAGATATTCAGGTGGCATCACTGCCACCGACCATCAACAGCACTTCGGCCCGGCCTTGCTTCCGTAACGGGCTTCCTGGCGTTCCCGAAAGAACACCTCATAACTCATCACCGGTTTGTCCGGGTGCTTGGTTTGCATGTGCTCGACGTAGGTGTCGTAGTCGGGCATGCCGACCATCAGGCGCGCGGCCTGACCGAGGTATTTACCGAGGCGACTCAGGTCATTGAACATGCTGCAATCCTCGATCAGGCGTCCGGCAGTGCCTGGAATGGCGCTTCTTTATCCGTACGTTCTTTGGTGCCCCAGGCGGCGATACCGACCTTGAGTGCAAAGAACAGGATGCTGAAGACCACCAGCAAGAACAGCGCGGTCAGCGTTGCGTTGGTGTACGCGTTGTAGATCACGTGCTGCATCTGGTCGATGCTCTTGGCCGGGGCGAGGATCTGACCGTTGGCCAGGGCATCGCTGTACTTCTTGGCCAAGGCCAGGAAACCGATCGCCGGGTTGGCATCGAACAGCTTGATGAAGCCTGCGGTGGTGGTGCAGATCAGCAGCCACACAGCGGGCAGCATGGTGACCCAGACGTAGCGCTGGCGTTTCATTTTGATCAGCACAACGGTCGCCAACATCAGCGCGATACCGGCCAGCATCTGGTTGGAGATACCGAACAACGGCCACAAGGTGTTGATGCCGCCCAGCGGATCGATCACGCCCTGGTACAGCAGATAACCCCACATCGCCACACAACCGGCGGTTGCGATCAGGTTGGCGATCCAGGATTCAGTGCGTTTCAGCGCTGGCACGAAGGAACCGAGCAAGTCCTGCAACATGAAACGGCCGGCACGGGTACCGGCATCGACTGCCGTCAGGATGAACAGCGCTTCGAACAGGATCGCGAAGTGGTACCAGAACGCCATGGTGTTTTCACCCGGCAGAAGCTGGTGCAGGATCTGCGCGATACCGACTGCCAGGGTCGGCGCACCGCCGGCACGGGCCAGGATGGTGGTTTCACCGATGTCCTTGGCCACCGCTTGCAGCGCTTCCGGGGTAATTGCAAAGCCCCAGCTGCTGACGGTCTGAGCCACCGAAACAGCGTCAGAGCCGACAAGCGCCGCCGGGCTATTCATGGCGAAGTACACACCCGGTTCGATCACCGACGCAGCAACCATGGCCATGATGGCGACGAAGGATTCCATCAGCATGCCGCCGTAACCGATGTAACGGGCATGGCCTTCGCTGGCCAACAACTTCGGCGTAGTGCCGGAAGCAATCAGCGCGTGGAAACCGGAAACTGCGCCACAAGCAATGGTGATGAACAGGAACGGGAACAGACCGCCCTTCCATACCGGCCCGGTACCGTCGACGAACTGGGTCAGCGCCGGCATTTTCAGGTCGGGCATGGTGATCAGGATGCCGATCGCCAAGGCCACGATGGTGCCGATTTTGAGGAAGGTCGACAGGTAGTCCCGCGGCGCCAGAATCAGCCACACTGGCAATACCGCGGCGACGAAACCGTAGCCGATCAGCATCCAGGTGATCTGGATCCCGGTGAAGGTAAAGGCCTTGGCCCAGACCGGATCAGCGGCAATCTGCCCGCCCAGCCAGATCGAACCGAGCAGCAGCAACACGCCGACGATGGAGATTTCACCGATACGACCCGGGCGGATGTAGCGCATGTAAATGCCCATGAACATCGCGATCGGGATGGTCGCCATCACCGTGAACATACCCCACGGGCTTTCGGCCAGGGCTTTTACAACGATCAGCGCCAGCACCGCGAGGATGATGATCATGATCAGGAAGCAGCCAAACAGCGCGATGGTCCCGGGGATGCGGCCCATTTC
>NZ_JBBWCB010000022.1:0-56723 GCF_039888995.1 Pseudomonas rossensis
GTGAAGGTTATTGAACAGGACAACGGTGGCTACGATGAGCTGCGCAGCAGTGCGCCGACGGCGACCCTGGACCCGTTCATTGAAAAGCTGACTTACACCGGCACCGGCAATTTCACCGGTTACGGTAATGCCATCGATAACCTCATCATCGGCGGTGCGGGTAACGATGTGCTTTATGGCGGTGGCGGCGCCGACCAGTTCATTGGGGGCGGCGGCATGGACGTCGTCTCTTATCTGAACGACAGCCCGGTCGCGGTCGCCATCAACCTGATGACGGGTAGTCACTCCGGCATTGCCGCCGGTGATACCTATGTCGGAATAGAGACTGTTCGCGGTACCAACCTGAACGACATCTTCTACGGCGGGGGCGCCGCCATGGGGCTGGATGGTGCCCTCGGGCAAGACCTGGCAAGTTACGAGCTGTCGGACAGCGCCGTGATCATCGACCTGACCAGCAATGTCAATACCGGTGATGCTGTAGGCGACACCTTCACCGGTATAGAGGTCTTCCAGGGCAGTAACTTCGATGACGCGATGTCAGGTTCTCGGTTTGGTGAAATTTTTATCGGCGGTGCCGGTGCAGATGTGATCGATGGCCGCGACGGTCAGGACAGTGCCTGGTACATCACCAGTGCAACAGGCGTCACGGTGAACTTGCAGACCAACGTCAACCAGGGCGGCGAAGCACAAGGTGACGTGCTGGTCAACATCGAGCGGCTGATGGGCAGTCACTTCAATGACACCTTGACGGGTGATGCCAACGCCAACTATCTGGAAGGCGGGGTGGGTGACGATGTCATCTACGGTGGCGACGGCAATGATTACATCTATGGCGGGCTGGTTTCCCCGATCGGGCCTTTCACCCTCGGTGGAGTGGCCAATGGGCCGCAGGCTGATACGTTGTATGGCGGCAATGGCAACGACACCATCGTCACCGCTGCCAATGACGAGGGTAGCCAGGCCTATGGTGAAGCGGGGGGCGACGTTATCACAGTGATTCATGGCATGGCCGACGGTGGGGACGGTGGCGACCTGCTGACCGGCACGGGCTCCGGTTTCTCGCTGTTTGGCGGTGCTGGCGATGACAAACTGGTGCTGCAAGCCAGCGGGTCGGCCTTTGGTGGCGAGGATGACGATACCTACAACGTCAACACCTCGGCGTTGGTGACGATCCAGGACGATGGCACCAGCCGCTCCGACAAAATAGTGCTGTCGTACATCAGCAGTGCCGAATTGCTGGTTGATCGTGTCGGTGATGACCTCTTTCTGCACAAGTGGCATTTCAATTCCGGGGAGGTTCCGGACAACGGCGTGCAGCTCGAGGACTGGTTTGCCGGCTCCAATACCATCGAGCAAGTCCAGACGGCGGACGGACAGATCATCAATCTGCCGGCCAACAGTGATGCGTTTGCCATGTTTGGATGATCCCGGAGTTCAATGCCTCGATCCTGAGTCCAGATTGAAGGCTTGATACGCCGCTGAAGGGGATGACTCTGGTTTCTGTTGACCGGGCTCATCTCCTTTTTCACGTCTGATTACGCCGACGACGCGGGGCCTGCCGAGCTGGCGCGTTTCCTGCAAGTCCCCTTCATATCGCCATAAAACGAGCGCTTGCGGCCGGTACGACAGCGCCTGACACGGCAGAGCGTTTTAGCCAGACAGCCCGCAAAAGCTTGAAATAGCTTGGCCGAGCTCTGTGAAGAACAAGAGGGGAGACGATGAAGGCAGTAATTCTGGCGGGTGGTCTGGGCACGCGCATCAGCGAAGAGTCGCACCTCAAGCCCAAGCCGATGATCGAGATCGGCGGCAAGCCAATTCTTTGGCACATCATGAAGCAGTATTCCGCCCACGGGATTCATGACTTCGTGATCTGCCTTGGCTACAAGGGCTACGCAATCAAGGACTTCTTCGCCAACTACTTCCTGCACACTTCCGACGTCACCTTCGACATGCGCAACAACCGTATGGACGTGCATCAGAACTACAGCGAACCGTGGAGCGTCACCCTCATCGACACCGGCGAGGAAACCATGACCGGTGGCCGCTTGCTGCGCGCCGGCCGTTACCTCAAGGATGAAGAGGCCTTCTGTTTTACCTACGGCGACGGCGTCTCCGATATCAATATCCGTCAACTGGTGGACTACCACATCGCCCACGGTCGTCTGGCGACCGTCACCGCCGTACAACCGCCGGGCCGTTACGGTGCCCTGGAGCGTCACGGCGATCAGGTGCTCGGTTTTACCGAGAAACCCCGTGGTGACGGTGGCTGGATCAATGGCGGTTTCTTTGTGCTTTCGCCGAAAGTGCTCTCGTACATTGGCGGTGATGACACCACTTGGGAAGTCGAGCCATTGGCCCGTCTGGCTCAGGACGAACAATTGAAAGCCTTCGAGCATGAAGGCTTCTGGCACCCGATGGACACTCTGCGCGACAAGAACTACCTCGAAGCGCTGTGGCAGAGCGGGGAGGCCCCATGGAAACAATGGGGCTGAGTACCGGATTCTGGCGCGGCAAACGCGTTCTGCTGACCGGCCATACCGGTTTCAAGGGCAGTTGGCTGACCCTGTGGCTGCAAAGCCTCGGTGCCGAGGTCAGCGGATTTTCGCTTGATCCATCGACCGAACCGAGCCTGTTCGAACTGGCCCGGGTACACGAGGGCATCAACGATCAGCGCGGCGACCTGCGTGATCTCGGCGCCTTGCTGGAACTGATCGCCGAAGCGCAGCCGGAAATCGTCCTGCACCTGGCGGCCCAGCCGCTGGTGCGCGAAGGCTATCGCGACCCACTGGGGACTTACTCCAGCAACGTCATGGGCACGCTCAATCTGCTCGAAGCGATCCGTCAGGTCGGGAGCGTACGAGCCTGCGTGTTGGTGACGACCGACAAGGTTTACGCGAACAAGGAATGGCTGTGGCCATACCGCGAAGATGAAGCCCTTGGCGGACATGATCCTTACAGCAGCAGCAAGGCCTGCTGCGAGTTGCTGGCCCAGTCCTATGCTGCTTCGTTTTTCCCGGCCGAGCGCTATGCCGAACACGGTCTGGCATTGGGCACGGCCCGGGCCGGCAATGTGCTGGGCGGTGGTGACTTCGCGCCGGAACGCTTGATCCCTGATGTGCTCAAGGCCTGGTCGGCGGATGAACCGGTGACCCTCCGTTACCCGCAAGCCGTACGCCCGTGGCAACACGCCCTGGAGCCATTGGCCGGTTACCTGCAATTGGCCGCCGGCCTCTATGAAAAAGGTCCCGAGTTTGCCGGCGCCTGGAACTTTGGCCCGAGCGAAGCCGACATGTGCAGCGTCGGCGAAGTGGTCGAACTGCTCGCCAACCGCTGGCCACAAGCGCGCGGGTTGCGCATCGAACCGAGCGATTTTCATGAGGCCGGTCTGTTGCGTCTGGACAGCAGCAGCGCCCGTCAACGGCTGGCCTGGAAGCCGCGCTGGTCGTTGCAGCAGTGCCTGACTCATACCCTCGATTGGCACCTGGCGTGGCAAAACGGCGACGACATGCGCGCCATTACATTGGGCCAGTTGAACCTGTACCGAGGCGCGCTGTGAGCGAGTTTCTGTTGAAGTCATTGCCGCTGGCCGGACTGTTCAGCGTGCAGCACAAACGCTTCGAAGATGAGCGCGGGCACTTCGCTCGGCTGTTCTGCGAAGGCAGCCTCAGCGCCTTCGGCCAGCCGTTTCATATCCGCCAGATCAACCATTCCTGCACCCGTGAGCGGGGCAGTGTGCGGGGTCTGCATTATCAGAGCGCCAGCGCCCCGGAAGCCAAGCTGATCACCTGCCTGCGCGGTGAAGTCTGGGATGTGGCGGTGGATTTGCGCCCTGACTCGGAGACCTTCCTGCACTGGCACGCCGAACACCTGCGGGCCGACGACGGCCGCAGCCTGTTGATCCCGGCCGGTTTTGCCCATGGTTTCCAGACCCTCACCGATGACGCCGAATTGCTTTACCTGCACAGCGCTGATTACACGCCTGCGCACGAGGGTGGTTTGTCGGTGAGCGATCCACGGCTGGCGATTGCCTGGCCGTTGCCTGTCAATAATCTGTCGGCCAGGGATTCCAGCCATCCCTTGCTCGATGAACACTTCGCTGGAGTGCGTGTATGAACTGCCGTGGTTGCGGAACTCCGCTGGCTTTGCCGCTGATTGATCTGGGCACTTCGCCGCCGTCCAACGCCTACGTGCGCGCCGATCAGCTGGAACAAGCCGAGCAATGGGTGCCGTTGAAGGTTGCGGTGTGTCAGCAGTGCTGGCTGGTGCAGACCGAGTATTACACCAGTGCCGACAGCCTGTTCGACGCCGAGTACGCTTATTTCAGTTCGTTTTCCAGCACCTGGCTGGCCCATGCCGAGCGCTATGTGGCCGAGATGGTCGAGCGTTTCGACCTGACGGCTGAAAGCCGCGTAGTGGAAATTGCCGCCAACGACGGTTACCTGTTGCAGTACGTGGCCGGGCGCGGCATCCCTTGTCTGGGCGTCGAGCCGACCCGCAGCACCGCGCAAGCCGCACGGGAAAAAGGCCTGGATATCCGCGAGCTGTTCTTCGGTCGCGACACCGCTTCGCAGCTGAACACCGAAGGCTGGGCCGCCGACCTGATGGCCGCCAACAACGTGTTGGCCCACGTGCCGGACATCAATGATTTCCTCGGTGGTTTCGCGACCTTGCTTAAGCCGACGGGCGTGGCGACGTTCGAGTTTCCGCAATTGCTGACGCTGATGGCCGGGCAGCAATTCGACACGCTGTATCACGAGCACTATTCCTACCTGTCCCTGACTGCCGTGCAGACGCTGTGCGAGCGCAATGGTCTGGAAGTGTTCGATGTCAGCCAGCTCTCGACCCACGGTGGTTCACTGCGCGTGTTCGTCCAGCGCGTCGACGGTGTGCGCCGCGAAGTCCAGCCAGCGGTTCAACAGCAACTGCAAGCCGAGCTCGATGCCGGTGTGAAAGACCCCGAGTACTACGCAACCCTCGCGCCCGCCGCCGAACGCATCAAACACGAACTGCTGCGCTTCCTGTTGCAGGCGAAAGCCGACGGCAAGCGTGTGGTCGGGTACGGCGCCGCCGCCAAGGGCAACACCTTGCTCAACTACGCCGGGGTCAAACCGGACTTGCTGGTCTGGGTCGCCGATGCCAACCCGCACAAGCAGGGCAAGTACCTGCCGGGCAGTCGCATTCCGATCGTTTCGCCGGCGCAGATCGACATCGAGAAACCGGATTACGTGCTGGTACTGCCGTGGAATTTGCTGCACGAAGTCAGTCAGCAACTGGCGCAGGTACGGCAGTGGGATGGCCGATTCGTGATCGCCGTGCCTGAGTTGACCGTACTGTGAAAGTACTCGTGACCGGTGCCACCGGATTCGTCGGCCGACATCTGGTCGCGGCCTTGCTCGCCCGTGGCTGCGAGGTCCGGGCCGTGGCGCGTAACGCCGAGACCGCTGCGCAACTGCCGTGGATCAACGCCGTGGAGTTCGTGGCGGCGGATATTCATGCCGCCGACCTGGACCTCGCCGCGCTGACCGATGGCGTCGATGCCTTGGCGCATCTTGCCTGGCCAGGATTGCCGAACTATCAGGCGCTGTTTCACTTCGAGCACAACCTGATGGCCGACTACCGGTTCATCAAGGACGCGGTCGAGGCGGGTGTGGCGCAGGTGCTGGTCACCGGGACGTGTTTCGAATACGGCATGCAGAGTGGGCCGCTCGATGAACAAAGTGTGCCGCAGCCGAGCAATCCTTACGGTTTGGCGAAAAACACCCTGCGCTTGTTCCTCGAAGTCCTGCAGCGCGAGAAGCCGTTCACCTTGCAATGGGCGCGGCTGTTTTACCTGCACGGCACCGGACAGAACCCCAACAGTTTGCTGGCGGCGCTGGACCGGGCGATCAATGCGGGGGACGACACGTTCAACATGTCGGCCGGTGAACAATTGCGCGATTACCTGGCGATCGATACGGCCGCTGGATACCTCGCGGCGATCCTGCAACAGCGGGACTTCAATGGCGTGATCAATTGTTCCAGCGGTCAGCCAGTTTCGGTCCGGGCGCTGGTCGAGCAGCGGCTGCGTGAACGTAACGCATCGATCAGTTTGAACCTCGGTCACTACCCATACCCGATCCATGAACCGATGGCGTTCTGGGGCGTGGCGGACCGCTTGCAACAGCTACTGGGAGCAGAGCATGAGGCATGAGTTGTATCGGGTCGCCGATCTGCCGGTGTTGCAGAATCGCACCTTCGCCGACCCGCAATCGGCCAGGGCTTCGGCCTCTGCCGACATGGTGTTGGTACAGGATGAGCAGAGCGGGTTGATCTTCAACCAGGCCTTCGATGCCGACTTGCTCAGCTACGACGCCGATTACCAGAACGAGCAGGCGCATTCGGGCCAGTTCCAGAAGCACCTGAGCGATGTCGAAGGGATCATTGCCCGGCACTTCAAGGGCCGGGAGCTAATCGAAGTCGGCTGCGGCAAAGGCTACTTCCTCGAGCTCTTGAAAGGCCTGGGCTATGCCATCACCGGCATCGACCCGGCCTACGAAGGCAACAATGTCGACGTGATCAAGGCCCCGTTCACTCGCGGGCTGGGTCTGGCGGCGGATGCCATCGTGCTGCGTCATGTGCTCGAACACATTCAGGATCCGGTGAGCTTCCTCGCCGAGATGGCCGAGGCCAATCAGGGCGGACAGATCTACGTCGAAGTTCCGTGCCTGGACTGGATCCTCGAACATCGCGCCTGGTTCGACCTGTTCTACGAGCACGTCAATTACTTCCGCCTCGACGACCTGCGCCGAATGTTCGGCACCGTGCATGAGGCCGGTCACCTGTTCGGTGGCCAGTACCTGTACATCGTTGCCGACCTTTCGACCTTGCGCCTGACCCCGGAGCAACCGGTACCGCGCCTGGACCTGCCCGAAGGTTTCACCGCCAGCCTCGACCGTGCCGTTCAGATCATTCAGGCCGCACCCGAACAAGGTTCGGCGATCTGGGGCGCGTCGTCCAAAGGCGTGATCTATTCGCTGTTTCTGCAACGGGCCGGTGTGGCGGTGGATCGTGTGGTGGATATCAATCCGGCCAAGCAGGGTCGTTATCTGCCGCTGAGCGGCGTGCGGGTGTCCTCTCCACAAGAGGCCATGGATGCTCTGCCCGAAGGCGCCCATCTGTTTGTGATGAACTCCAACTACCTCGAAGAGATCAAGCGGATGACCGGTGGACGCTACGTCTATCACGCCGTCGACAGCGCTTCGTTCCAGTGACCATTGAGAATTTTCAAATGACCGACAACAGCATCAACAAAGCCTTCGAAGCGGAA
The DNA here is from genome assembly GCF_039888995.1 of Pseudomonas rossensis. NCBI lineage: Bacteria > Pseudomonadati > Pseudomonadota > Gammaproteobacteria > Pseudomonadales > Pseudomonadaceae > Pseudomonas > Pseudomonas rossensis. The sequence goes on from NZ_JBBWCB010000022.1 coordinate 7,307, forward strand.
TGCCGGGAACAGATCGCCCAGCAAGGTGACGACCAGAAACTCACCGGCTTGGCCCAGGAGTTCTTCAACGAATCGGCCAAGCACAAATACAGCTACCACTTCTCGTGGATGGGCCGTCCGATCATCCAGCTGCCGCAAGACATGATGGCCATGCAAGAGATCATCTGGCAGGTCAAACCGGACCTGGTGATCGAATGCGGTATCGCCCATGGCGGTTCGATCATCTACTACGCATCGCTGCTGGAGCTGCAAGGTCACGGTGAAGTGTTGGGCATCGACCTCGACATTCGTCCGCACAACCGCGAAGCCATCGAGAGCCATCCGATGAGCAAGCGCATTTCGATGATCGAGGGTTCGAGCATCGATCCGGCCATCGCCGAACAAGTGCGTGCCGCTGCCGAAGGCAAAAAAGTCATTCTGGTGCTCGACTCCAACCACACCCACGACCACGTACTCGAAGAGCTGCGCCTGTACGCGCCGTTGGTCTCGGTGGACAGCTACTGCGTGGTCATGGACACCGTGGTTGAAGACATGCCAGCCGACTTCTTCCCGGATCGTCCATGGGGCCCGGGCGACAACCCGAAAACTGCGGTATGGAAGTACCTGGAAGAGAACAAGGACTTTGAAATCGACCGGCAGATGCAAAACAAACTGCTGATCACCGTGGCGCCGGACGGCTATCTGCGTCGCGTTCGTTAATTAAAAGTGGTTTCAGGTTCTTGGCGATTGGTCGGTTGTGGGGATAGAAAGATGCAGGTTCAAAACAGTGCTAAAAACAACGTTGCACCGCTGAACGAGCGGTTTACGGTGGTGGTGATTTCCCACAACCGGAACGCGTTCCTGCGGCGCACCTTGCAGTACTACAGTAGCTATCCCTGCACGATTCTGGTTCTGGACTCGTCCGCTGAGGGTGACGAAAGCATGGCCCGGGACTTCCCGTCGGTCGACTATCGCCACTTGCCGCAATACACCTACAAGGGGCTGCAGGAAAAACTCACCTACGGCGTCAATCAGGTCACCACGCCTTACATGGTGTTCGCCGCCGATGACGACTTCCTGCTGCACCGCGCACTGACCGAGTCGGTGGAGTTTCTCGAAGCCAACCCCGACTACGGCCTGTGTCATGGCTACGGGATCATGTACCTGACTCGGGCCACTGAAGTGAACTACTTCCGTCGCGACCGCAAGGTTCATGAGGATTACAACTCGGAGCAGGCCGAAGACCGTGTGGTGCGGTTCATGGACAATTTTCTGCCGCCGTTCTATGCGGTCACCCGTACCGATCTGCTGCAACAGTGGTACAGCCTGCTGCCAGCAGGTACCGGTTTCGAATGGCAGGAAATCGGCCACACCTTCTACTTGCTGGCCTGCGCGAAGGCGCGGATCCTGCCGATTCCGTTCGCCGTGCGGGAAATGAACTATGGCGCCTCGGACCACAACACCAACGTGTTGACGGTGCTGACATTCAAAGATGCCAAAAGCGTTGCCGAGCGCGAGCAGTTTGCCGAATTCCTGGCCTCGATCCCGACGCCACTCAGCGACAACAAGGATCCGGCCCGGGTCAAACAAATCGCCCGGGACAGTTTTACCGCCATGGCCGATTGCCTGATCGAAGGTCGCTCGCTCAAAGGCACCATGATTATTCGCTCTGCATGGCGCGAGGCGGGGGAAGAGCCGATTCGTTCATTCGGCCCCGAGCAATTCGTCGAAATGCCGTTCTACAACAAACCGGTGTTCGATCTGCTGACCGAGTTCGAATTCCTGCTGCACGCCATGCCTGCCGGTCGCCTGCAACTTCAGGAACTGGAAGGCATCCTGCTCAAGCAGCATGAGTTGATGCGCGTTCACCCCAACGACACCGACCGCACCGTGCGTAGCCGGTTGTGGGAGGCCTTGAGCCTGAACGTGTTCAACCGCGCGGTGGTCAAGCGCCTGGCGGAGTCATTGAAAGACAGTGACGAGCCGCAAGAAGACCTCAAGCTGCAAGCCTGGGCCGAGCGACTGAACGCTTTACCGGGTCAGCAAGACCGCCGACTGTTCGAGAACATGCCATCCGGCCGCTTGCTGAACTGGCTCGAAGCGCGCAACCCGGATGCCGCGCAGCTCAAGGCGATCGCTGCACAGCTGGCCACGCATAATGGCGGTCCTCAGTTCGGCATCCTGTTGCTGGATCTGGATGCCGACATGGTCAAGTTGCAGGCGACCTTCGACAGTTTGGTCGGTGGCCACTGCAAGGCGTTCAACCTGGTGGTGTTCACCACAGGTGATTTACCGGCGACGACATCCGTGCGCGACACCGTGCACTTTGTCAAAGTCACCACAACCAATTATGTGGAGCGCATCAACCAGATCGTCGCCCAGTCCACCGCCGATTGGCTGTTGCTGGCCGAGTCCGGTGATCAGTTCACTGCCAGCGGTTTGCTGCGCGCTAGCCTTGAGCTGACCGGCGCCGAGGGCGTTCGTGCGGTGGCAATGGACGAGCTTCAGCGTCAGGCCAACGGTGCTCTGGCGGATGTATTCCGCCCCGGGGTCAACCTCGACCTGCTGCAAACCGTGCCGTCGCTGATGGCGCGCCACTGGTTGATCCAGCGTGATGTGTTGGCTCAGGCCAAAGGTTTCTCGACCGAGTACCCCCAGGCTCTGGAGTTCGATCTGTTGCTGCGCCTGATCGAGGACGGTGGCCTGGCAGGGCTGGCGCATCTGGCCGAACCCTTGCTGATTTGCAATGCCCCGGTAGAAGAATCCAGCGCTCAGGAACGTCAGGTGCTGACTCGGTCTCTGGCAGCGCGCGGCTATCGCGCTCAGGTCAGCTCGACGCTGCCGCTGACGTATCAGATCGACTATCAACACGCCGAACGGCCACTGGTGTCGATCATCCTCCAGAGCCAGGACAACCTTGAATCGCTGCAACGGGCGCTGGTCAGTGTGCTGCAACGTACCCGTTATCAGCGTCACGAAGTGCTGATTGCCGACAACCATAGCCAATCCGAAGAACTGGCAACCTGGCTGAGCAGCCTTGAAGGCAAGGGCGATCGTCTTCGTGTAGTGCGCAGCGGTCAGCGCCTGAGTGCTTCGGCGCTGAACAATGTTGCCTGTGCCGAGGCCAAGGGGAGCTACCTGGTGTTGCTGTCGGCAGAGTCTGAAGTGGTCAATGCCAATTGGCTCGACGCCATGCTCAACCAGGCCCAGCGTCCGGAAGTCGGCATCGTTGGCGCCAAACTGATGGACATTCGTGGCGTCACCACCCAGGCCGGTCTGGTCCTTGGTTTGAATGGCGAGATCGGCTCGGTCTTTGTCGATGAACGTAAGGACGCCAAGGGCTATATGAACGGCCATCAGGTCGAGCAGAACTATTCGGCGGTGTCCGGTGCCTGTCTGATGATTCGCAAGGACGTGTTCGAAGCGGTGGGCGGTCTGGACGAAGAGCATTTCGACGAAGCTTTTGGCGATATCGACCTGTGCCTGAAAGTCGCCGATGCCGGTTACCTGACTGTCTGGACGCCACAAGCGCAATTGCTGCACCCGGGCGTGCTGCCTGAGGCAACCCAGGCTCGTGCCGCTCTGCGCGACAAGTGGCAGGCACGCTTCGAACAGGACTCGGCCTACAACCAGAACCTGGCCTTGACCGGCAAGGGCTTTACTCTCAGCGAACCGACCAGCGTGAACTGGGCGCAGTTGCTCGCATAAGCCTGGCTGACAGGTAAAAGGACTCAAGGCATGTTCAACGGTAAATCGATTTTCATCTCCGGCGGCACCGGCTCGTTCGGGCGCAATTTCATCCGCCGGCTGCTGGAGCAATACCAGCCCAAGCGCGTGGTGGTGTTTTCCCGCGATGAGCTCAAGCAGTACGAGATGCAGCAGACGTTCAACGCGCCGTGCATGCGTTACTTCATCGGTGATGTGCGCGACGCCGACCGTTTGCGTCAGGCCATGCGCGGAATCGATTACGTGGTGCATGCCGCGGCCCTGAAACAAGTGCCGGCGGCGGAATACAACCCCACTGAATGCATTCGTACCAACGTCAACGGCGCGGAAAACATCATCGCCGCTGCCATCGACAACGGCGTGAAAAAAGTCGTCGCATTGTCTACTGACAAGGCCGCCAGCCCGATCAACCTGTACGGCGCGACCAAGCTGCTGTCGGACAAGCTGTTCGTGGCCGCCAACAACATTGCCGGCGAACAGCAGACTCGCTTTGCCGTGGTCCGCTACGGCAACGTCGCTGGCTCGCGCGGTTCGGTGGTGCCGTTCTTCAGCAAACTGATTGCCGAGGGCGCCCAGGAGCTGCCGATCACCGATGAGCGCATGACGCGTTTCTGGATCACCCTCGATCACGGTGTGAAGTTTGTGCTCGATAGTTTTGCCCGCATGCACGGTGGTGAAGTGTTTGTGCCGAAGATCCCGTCGATTCGCATCGTCGATCTGGCGCGGGGCATGGCTGAGCATTTGCCGCATAAAAACGTCGGTATTCGTCCAGGGGAAAAACTCCATGAGCTGATGGTCCCGCTGGATGACGCGCGTATGACCCTGGAGTTCGATGATCACTACACCATTCAGCCGTCGATCCGCTTCACCAGCGTCGACGTGGATTTTGCCGTCGACAAACTGGGCGAGCAGGGCAAGCCTGTGAGCGAGGATTTCGAGTACCGCTCCGACACCAACCCGCACTTCCTGTCGGTAGGCCAGATCGCAGATCTGCACGCGGAGCTGTCGGCATGATTCCCTACGGTCGGCAAAGCCTCGATCAGGCAGACATCGATGCGGTGGTCGCCGTGTTGCAGTCCGACTGGCTGACACAAGGGCCGACCATTGAACGCTTCGAACAGGCCATGGCCGAGCGTTGTCAGGCCGATTTTGCGGTGGCAGTGTGCAATGCCACGGCGGCGCTGCACATTGCCTGCCTGGCGGCAGGGCTTGGTCCGGGTGATCGCTTGTGGACGACGCCGAACACTTTTCTGGCGTCGGCCAACTGCGGCCGCTACTGCGGCGCTGACGTCGACTTCGTGGATATCGATCCGCTGACCTGGAACCTCGACGCCTACACCCTGGCGGCGAAGCTCGAAGCTGCCGAGCGCGAAGGCACGCTGCCGAAGGTTCTGGTGGCCGTGGCGTTTTCCGGTCAAAGCTGCGACATGCGCATGATCGCCGAGTTGGCCGAACGCTATGGCTTTACGGTGATCGAGGATGCGTCCCACGCGGTCGGCGCATCCTATGCCGGGCGTCCGGTGGGCTGCGGCGAATTTGCGGCGATGACGGTATTCAGTTTTCACCCGGTGAAGATCATCACCAGTGCCGAGGGCGGCATGGTCCTGACTAACCGCCCGGAACTGGCCGAACGCTTGCAGCGCTTGCGCAGCCACGGCATGACCCGCGATCCGCAGCAGATGACCGAATCCAGTCACGGTCCTTGGTACTACCAGCAAGTGGAATTGGGCTTCAACTACCGGATCACTGATCTGCAAGCGGCGCTCGGTCTGTCACAACTGAATAAGCTCGATGACTTCATCGAGCGTCGTCGCGAGCTGGCGGCGCGTTATGAGCGGTTGCTGGCGTACTTGCCGCTGACTTTGCCCAGCGCGCAGCCAGAGGCCGAGTCGGCGTGGCATCTGTACGTGGTGCGCTTGCAGCCGGAGCGGATCAACCTCAGCCATCGACAGGTGTTCGAAGGCTTGCGAGCGGCCGGGGTGGGTGTGAACCTGCACTATATTCCGCTGCACTTGCAGCCGTACTATCGCGACCTGGGTTTTGCCGAGGGGGATTTTCCCCAGGCCGAACGTTATTACGCCGAGGCCATCAGCCTGCCGCTGTTTCCTCTGCTGAGCGATGAACAACAGGACTACGTGGTCGAGCAATTGCGACGACTGATTCTTGAGGCATAGTGACTTGAGGAATAGTGACTTGAGGAGTAGTGACTCTTGAGCTGTGTTGCGATCATCCCGGCCCGCGGTGGCAGCAAGCGAATCCCGCGCAAGAACCTCAAGCCGTTCGACGGCGTGCCGATGATCGTCCGTTCGATTCGCAAGGCGCAGGAGTCGAATCTGTTCGACCAGGTGATCGTCAGCACCGACGATGAAGAGATCGCCGAGGTCGCACGGGCCAATGGGGCTCAAGTGCCGTTCATTCGGCCCGCGGCGCTTGCCGACGATTTCACCGGGACCGCAGCGGTGATCGTGCATGCCTTGAAGCAATTGCCAGCGTTCGACTATGCCTGCTGCATCTACGCGACGGCGCCGTTGTTGCAGGCGCGTTATCTGCGTCAGGGGCGTGAATTGCTCGTGCAGCATCCGGACAAGTCTTTCGCGTTTTCAGTCGCCGGTTTTGGCTTCCCGGTGCAACGGGCCTTGACCCTCGACGAACAGGGCGCCTTGACCTCGCTCTACCCGGAATTTCGCGATACCCGTTCGCAGGATTTGGCCGAAGCTTTTCAAGATGCCGGCCAGTTCTACTGGGGGCGTAGCGAAGCCTGGTTGCGTGGCGATGTGCTGTTCTCGCCGGCGAGCCTGCCGGTGATTCTGCCACGGCATCTGGTGCAGGACATCGACACGCTTGAGGACTGGAAGCGTGCCGAATACCTCTACGCCGCCTTGAAGGCGGGTGGTGAACTGCAATGAGAGTGCTGATCCGCGCTGATGCATCGCCGATCATTGGCAGCGGCCATATCGCCCGCTGCCTGACCCTGGCCAGGATGTTGCGCAAGCAGGGCTCGCATGTTGCCTTCGCGTGTCGTCTGTTGCCGGGGCATCGGCTGAACAGTCTGCGGGCCGAGGGTTTCGAGACTTTCGCGCTGCCGGAGCGCTATCCCGATGAAGACCCACAGCAGGCCATCGAGTCGATGCTGCCGTGGCAAGCGGACATCGCTGCGCTGGGGCAAGCACTGGAAAGTCATCCAGCTTTCGACTGGATCATCGCCGACCACTATGGCCTCGATCATCATTGGCAGACTGCCGCGCGCCGCTGGGCTCCAAGAATTGCGGCGGTGGATGATTTGGCCACTCGGCAATACAGCGTCGATCTGCTGCTCAATCAAAATCTGTCGGGCACGCCAGAGGCTTATGTCTCACTGCTGACGCCCGATTGCCAGACTTTGCTCGGCCCACGGTTTGCCCTGCTGCGCGATGAGTTCTGTTGCCCGGCGATCGAGATCAAACCTCGAGCCAGGCGCGTACTGGTGAACTTTGGCGGTTTCGATGCGGCCATGCAGACCCATCACGCGATGTTGGCGCTGGCGGACTTCCATGAGCTGGAAATCGATTTCGTGGCGGGTGCCGACAATCCCGCCTTGGAGCAGATGCAGGGTTTGGTGGACTATCGTCCGAACTGGCGTTTGCACAGTTTTGTCAGCGACTTCTACCGGCTGATGACCGAGGTCGATCTGTTCATTGGTGCCGGTGGCGGTACCAGCTGGGAGCGGGCGGCCATGGGGCTGCCAACGATCTGCATTGCGGTCTCGAATAATCAGCAGGCCAACGGCGAGGTGATGGCGACCTCGGGTGCTCATGTGTTCCTGGGCAGCCGCGAGCAGGTCAGCGTCGAGCAGTTGCGCCAGACCAGCGGTTTTGTCGTGGGCAATCAGGGGATTCGTCAGAGTCTGGCCGAACGTTCGCGGCAGTTGGTCGATGGCCGTGGGGCGCAGCGTGTGGCGGCGGCGCTGGCGGGGGCGGTGTTGCAGGTTCGTCAGGCCACGCAGGACGATGCGCAATTGTTGTTCGACGGGCGCAATGCCGAGGCGGTACGGCGCTGGTCGCTGGACACCCACGTCATCGACTGGCAGCGACATCAGGCCTGGCTGGCCGCGAGCCTGAGCAACCCGCGGCGGTTGCTGTTGATCGCCGAGGCAGATGATGGCCCGGTCGGTGTGCTGCGTTATGACCTTGACGATGCTCGTGCCGAAGTCTCGATTTACTTGTTCGAAAGCCGAATCGGCCTGGGCTGGGGCAGGGCGCTGCTGGCGCGGGGCGAAGCCTTCGTCACCGCTCATTGGTCGTCACTGGAAGCCATCACCGCTCAGGTGCTGCCGGCCAACCAAGCGTCGCTGAAAGTTTTCCGCGAGGCAGGTTTCACTCAGAGTGCTTGTGCGTTCACACGCGATTTAAAGGATCACCCATGACCAGTTTCAAGATCGGCAACCGCTCGATCGGTGCCGATGCGCCGCCGTTCATCATTGCCGAAATGAGCGGCAACCATAACCAGTCGCTGGAGGTGGCGCTGCAAATCGTCGAAGCCGCGGCCCAGGCCGGCGCGCACGCCTTGAAGCTGCAAACCTATACCGCCGAGACCATGACGCTGGACCTGTCCGAAGGCGAGTTCTTCATCAAGGATCCCAACAGCTTGTGGGCCGGTTCTTCGCTGTACGCGCTGTACGAGAAGGCCCATACGCCATGGGAATGGCACGCGCCGATTTTCGCTCGGGCTAAAGAGCTGGGCATGCTGGCGTTCTCCACACCATTCGATGACACCGCCGTGGACTTCCTCGAAAGCCTGGACGTGCCGGCCTACAAGATCGCCAGTTTCGAGAACACCGATCTGCCGTTGATCCGGCGGGTCGCTGCCACCGGCAAGCCGCTGATCATCTCCACCGGCATGGCCAGCATCGCCGAGCTCGATGAAACCGTGCGTGCAGCCCGTGAGGCCGGTTGCAAGGACCTGGTGTTGCTCAAGTGCACCAGCACGTACCCGGCGACGCCAGCCAACAGTAATGTGCGCACCATCCCTCATCTGCGCGAGTTATTTGGCTGTGAAGTCGGTTTGTCCGATCATTCGATGGGCGTCGGCGTGTCCGTCGCTGCGGTTGCGCTGGGGGCGACGGTGGTGGAAAAACACTTCACCCTTGACCGTGCCGCCGGTGGCGTGGACGCCAGTTTCTCCCTGGAACCAGCCGAACTCGCCAGCCTGGTGATCGAAACCGAACGCGCCTGGCAGGCCATGGGCCAAGTGCATTACGGCGTGACCGAGGCCGAGCGCAAGTCTCTGGTATACCGTCGTTCGTTGTACGTCACTCAGGACATGGTTGCCGGTGAGCCTTTCACCGTCGCCAATCTGCGGGCCATCCGGCCTGGCTTGGGGCTGGCTCCCAAACACGCTGAAACCCTTCTGGGCCGCCGCGCCCGCCAGGCCATCAAGCGCGGAACGCCGCTGGACTGGTCGCTGGTCGAATAATCCCTTGTGGGGCTGATTCGGCAAAATAGCGTGACCTGCGAGTCATAACGCGCATCTTCACTGTATTGTATAAAAAGGGGAGATGGCGCCTGGACTGTTTTTAGCCCAGTGATGGCCTTCTATTCTTCCCGCTGTCACCCGTTGAGGGCGACGTTATTCGTTGTTTGTCGGCGCCCCTCGAATCCTTGCGAGCGGTGGTATTGGGCTGTTTATTATTGGGAAGCCGTAATGATTGGCATAAAGAGCATTGCGAGCTACGTTCCTGTAGCCGGCGTGGACAATTACGCACAAGGTGCAAAATTCGAAAAGGATGAAGAGTTCATCCTGGGCAAGATCGGTTCGGCTTTCCTGCCGCGTAAAGATGCAGGGCAAGAAACTTCGGACCTGTGTGTCGAAGCAGTCAACGCGCTGTTCGCCAACAATCCAGAATTGAAGCGCGAAGCCATCGACGTGCTGATCGTCGTTACCCAGAACGGTGACGAAGAAGGTCTGCCACACACCGCCGCCATCGTTCAGGACAAACTGGGCCTGCCGACGACCGTGGCTGCATTCGACATTTCCCTGGGCTGCTCCGGTTACGTCTACGGCATCTACGCCATCAAAGGCTTCATGGAAGCCGCGGGGCTGAAGAATGGCTTGCTGGTGACCGCCGATCCATACTCCAAGATCGTCGACCCGGAAGACCGCAACACCACCATGCTTTTCGGCGATGCCGCCACCGCCACCTGGATGGCCGAAGATGCGCCATGGCAGTTGGGCAAGGCCAAGTTCGGCACCGACGGTTCCGGCGCGCCGCACCTGAAGGTTTCCGACGGGGTGTTCTTCATGAACGGCCGTCAGGTCTTCAACTTCGCGCTGCTCAAAGTGCCGGCGCATTTGCATGAATTGCTCGCTGACTCGGGGCTGACGGCTGACGACATCGATGCCTTCTGCATTCACCAGGGCAGCGCGGCGATTGTCGACGCCGTGGCGCGGCGTTTCGAGGGCGAGCCCGAGAAGTTCATCAAGGACATGGTCGAGACCGGTAATACCGTGTCGTCGAGCATTCCGTTGCTGCTGGAAAAACATGTGCTCGATTCCAAGTGGAAGCGTGTGGCACTCAGCGGTTTCGGTGTTGGTTTGTCTTGGGGGTCGGCGATCATCTATCGTCCTTGAACCTCGGCTCTTTAGTCAAAGAAAGCCAGGCAAAAAAAAGCGTTCAAGGTGTAACCTTGAACGCTATTTTTTTGCCCGAATGAAAAGCGAGGCTGCATGAGCGAGTTCTTTGAGCGCAACGCCGAGGTCATACAGCGCCGCTGGCCGCTGCTGTCTGCGCGCTTGCTGGTTGAAGACGCGAGCCTGTTGCAGGCCGATCTGGTCGAAGGCCTGGGCTCGACGTTGAGCATCAACGGCATTCAATTGACCAGTCGCCATGACCGCAATCGCGAGGCCAGGCTTCAGGCCGACAGTCTGCCCGACAGTCCGGTGGTGCATGTCTACGGCACCGGATTGGGCGATCTGCAGATGGAGCTACTGCAGCGCGTCGGGCTTGAACGTTTATACGTACACATCCTCAACGGCGCGGTATTTGCGTTGGTGCTGCAATTGCTCGATCAGCAGCAGTGGCTCAGCGATCCGCGGGTCGAGCTGTTGTATGCCGGTGATCTGGCGGAAATCCAGCTGCCGTTCTTTGCCTTGCCGTCCGAGCTGGTGCTGGCCGATGGCTTCAATGCCAAGATCCGCGATCGCCTGATCAGCGAAACTCACCTGACCTTTAACAACCGTGAGTTCGACCCTCAGGCTCCCGACATCGTCGAGCGCTTGCAGGCTAGCCTGGAGCTGGTGCAGACCGATCGCGATGTGACCGAGTTGTTCGGTTCGCGCAAAGGGCAGGAGGTGTTCGTCATTGCCACGGGCCCGAGCCTTGAACAGCACTTCGAGACCTTGCACACGATTCGCAATCAGGCCGAGCGGCCGTTGTTCATCTGTGTCGATACGGCCTACCGACCGCTGCTCAATCACGGGATCCGCCCCGATGTGGTGGTCAGCATCGACCAGCGTATTTCGGCCCGCCACCTGCCGTCCGAAGGCACCGCCGATATTACCCTGGTGTATATGCCCATGGTCGACCCTCAGGTGCTGGCGGCCTGGCAAGGGCCGCGATATGCCGGTTATTCCGCCAGCCCGATCTACCAACAATTGCGTCGGCAATGGCCCAAGGGTGAGCTGTATGTCGGCGGCAGTGTGATTCATCCGGCAGTGGACCTGGCGGTGAAGATGGGCGCGGCGCAGATCACCCTGTTCGGTGCCGACTTCGCCTTTCCCAACAACAAGACCCACGCGGGCTGGAACGATGGCGACCTGGGGCCGCAACTGGGCGCCGCCAAACACTGGGTGCTCGATGGTAACGGTCAACGCATCAAGACCCAGCTCAATTTTCGCAGTTATCTATGTGAGCTGGAGCGCTTTATCGCAGGGCATCCTCAGGTGCGCTTCTATAACAGCAGCCGGGCAGGGGCGATGATCGCCGGTACGGCTTTTCATCCGGAGTTGGCGTCATGATTGGGCTTGAATCCTTTGTCGTCGACTCAGAGCAATGCGCGGCATTGTTCCGTTTGGGGCGTGATGTAGAAGCCGGGCTGGCGATGATCGAGCTGATGGGGGCCGTGCAACCGTCCTTTGATCTGACGCTGCAGGTTACGCAGCAGCAGTGGGTATTGTTGCTCGGCCAGATACTCGAGTGTCAGGAGGCGCAGAACTGGCTGGCACTGGCGGACTATCTGGAATACGAACTGGTCCAGTTGCTGCGCGACAGTCTGTCCATTTAAACAATTTCTCTTCTGCCGGTGCCGGCGAGTCCTCGCCAATCTGTCACCGGCATTTCCCTGACGTCATTTTTTCGCTGCGCTCACGCTGGCAAACCCTTGAATTACGGGGGGGGTGGCAACGTGATGGCAAATTTTTTTGAAAATCCCCTAAAGCAAGTTGCAATCCCGACGATAACTATTACGAAGGTTCTCTAGGCCATACCCGGCGGTTGCCAGGGCCGGAAGCCGCAGTACCCAACCAACGAGGAATTCGTCATGGCTTTAACAGTAAACACTAACGTTACATCGTTGAACGTTCAGAAAAACCTGAACCGTGCTTCCGACGCTCTGTCGACTTCGATGACTCGCCTGTCTTCCGGTCTGAAAATCAACAGCGCTAAAGACGACGCCGCGGGCCTGCAAATCGCTACCCGTATGACTTCGCAGATCCGTGGTCAGACCATGGCTATAAAAAACGCCAACGACGGTATCTCGATCGCTCAGACCGCTGAAGGCGCGATGCAAGAATCGACTAACATTCTGCAGCGTATGCGTGAACTGGCTGTTCAATCGCGAAACGACTCGAACGGCACTGCTGACCGTGCTGCTCTGAACAAAGAATTCGCTTCGATGTCGGACGAGCTGACTCGTATCGCCAAGTCGACCAACCTGAACGGCAAAAACCTGATCGACGGCACCGCTGGCACCATGACCTTCCAGGTGGGCTCCAACACCGGCGCTACCAACCAGATCACTTTGACCTTGGCCAGCGGCTTCGACGCAGTGACCCTGTCGGTTGACAAGGCTACCGTTCAGATCACTGGTGACAGCTCGGGTACCGCTGAAGCTTCGATGAACAACGCGCTGACCAAAATCGACGCCGCTCTGGCCACGATCAACTCCAGCCGTGCTGACCTCGGTGCTGCACAAAACCGTCTGACCAGCACCATCTCCAACCTGCAGAACATCAACGAAAACGCCAGTGCTGCACTGGGTCGCGTACAAGATACCGACTTCGCTTCTGAAACTGCACAGCTGACCAAGCAACAAACTCTGCAGCAAGCTTCCACCGCAATTCTGGCCCAGGCCAACCAACTGCCATCCGCTGTACTGAAACTGCTTCAGTAATAGCTGGATGAGTTTTGGCGAGGGAGTGCGCACGTCGCGCTCCTTCGCTTTTTACTTTAAGAGGTGATGGACATGGATATGAGCGTCAAGCTGAACTTGTCTTATCCTGCGGCCAAGCAGGCGACGACTGTTGCCGATAAGCATGCGGAAAAGCCTCGAGCGGTAGTTGCTCCAGTAACTGCCGTCAAGGACGAAGGTAAGAGCGAACAGACCGAGCAGGACAAACTGAAGGTAGCTGTTCAGGAAATTGAAAAGTTCGTTCAGTCGGTCAAGCGCAATCTGGAATTCTCGATCGACGAGCCTTCGGGCAAAGTGGTCGTCAAAGTCATTGCCAGCGAATCCGGTGAGGTGATCCGTCAGATCCCCAACGAAGAAGTCCTGAAACTGGCCAATAGTTTGAATGATGCAAGCAGCCTGTTGTTCAGCGCTAAAGTCTGACAACTGGCACGAATTTTGTTGCTATGTTCTTTTGGGCGTTGTAGTGGTCAAAAGGCCGGCGACACACTGAAGGGAGTTTCACATGGCAAGTCCAATTCTACCGGGCACAGGTTTAGGTTCCGGCCTTGATACTGGTGCTATCGTCAAAGCCTTGGTGAACGCCGATAAAGCGGCCAAGCAAGGTCAGATCGATCGTGGAGCCGCGACGAATACGTCGAGCATTTCCGGGATTGGTACCTTGAAGTCGCTGTTGGCGACGTTCCAGAAAACCCTCACCGACCTGGGGAGCACCACAAGCCCTCAGTTCACCGGTTTTGCGGCAACGTCCTCCGACCTCAAAGTGTTGACCGCCACGTCCAGTAACGCGGCTGTTTCCGGTAGCTATGTAGTGGACGTCACCAAGCTTGCGACCTCGTCGAAGGTTGCCAGCGCGGCATTTTCCGGTGGTACAACCAGTGCGATCCCGGCGGGTACGCTGACCATCACCCAGAATGGCAAAAGCTACCCGGTCACAGTGGGTGCAGGTGCGACGCTGCAATCGGTGCGCGACTCGATCAACACCCAATATCAGTCCAGTGGTTTGAGCGCCAACATCGTGACCGACAGCTTTGGCTCGCGGCTGGTGCTGGGTTCCACGACCACGGGCGCAGGTTCCGATATTTCGGCCAGCGGTATCGCGGGTCTGGAAATCGACGGCTCGGTCAAAATGGCTGCTACGCCAACCGCCACCTCCTCGGGCGCCATCGGCGAGCTGGCTCAGGATGCGGTGTTCACCGTCGATGGACTGTCGCTGACCAGTAAATCGAATACGGTCGACAAGTCGATTTCGGGGTTGACCCTGAACCTGCTGGCAGTCGGCAAATCGACCGTCAACGTCGCGTCCAACAATGACGGACTGAAGGCGTCGATCCAGAAGTTCGTCGATGCGTACAACGCCGTCGCCAACGCTGTGACTTCTTTGACCAAGCCTTCCCTGGACGACGATGGCAACCCGACTATTGCCGGCCCGCTGACGGGTGACCCGTTGCCGCGTTCGATCCTTGATGCCCTGCGCGGGCCTCTGTCCCAGACGGGTGCCGGGGACAAGCTCACTGTGCTGTCGCAGCTGGGGATTACCACTAACCAGAAGACTGGCGCTCTGGATTTCGATTCAACGAAATTCACTGCTGCCATGAATGATAAAAAACTGGGTGGTGAAGTTCAGACGCTGTTTACCGGAACCAATGGTCTGATTGAGCGCATGAACAATGCGATCAAACCATTTACCACATCGAAACTGGTCAATGGCCAAAGCGTCGACTCCATTCTGGATGCGCGCTCCAAGGCACTGGATGTGACCAAGAAGCGTCTGACCAATGATCAGGCCGCCCTGGACCGCCGAATCGAGACCCTGACCGCGGTACTGACCAAAAAGTACAACGACATGGATACTCTGGTCGGCAAGCTGAAAGCGACAGCCAGTAACATCACGTCGATGTTCGAAGCGATGACTGCGCAACAGAAGAACTCGTAGCACTCACAGTGCCAAAAGCCCGGCAGCGTTTTCACGCTCCGGGCTTTTTGTTTTTGAATCTAAAGTTTTTTGACGCGTCGTCGATACACTGGTTATACGAACCACAGATTTCTGATGAGGTACAACATGAATCCAATGTTAGCCCTTCGCCAATACCAGAAGATTGGCGCTCAGGCGCAAACGTCCGAAGCCAGCCCTCATCGTCTGGTGCAGATGCTGATGGAGGGTGGACTGGATCGTATTGCGCAGGCCAAAGGCGCGATGGAGCGCAAGGACATCGCCAATAAAGGCGTTCTGATCGGCAAGGCCATCGGCATTGTCGGTGGACTGCGTGAAGGTCTGGATCTGGAAAACCAGGCCGAGTCAGTGGGTGAGCTGGATAACCTCTACACCTACATGATGAAGCGTCTGGCCGAAGCCAACATCAAGACAGATCCAAAGATTCTCGACGAAGTCGCTGATTTGCTTCGCACCGTCAAAGACGGCTGGGATGCTATCGCCGCGCCGGGTCCGCAGTTTTAAGGAGATCACCATGAGTCTTGTATTGCAGCGAATCGAACAAACCCGTGATGGCCTGGTCGGTGCTTTGGCTGAGCGTAACTGGGAAGCCATTGGTGAATTGGACCTGGCTTGCCGTTCCTGCATGGAAGATGTCTTGAGTGAAGCTTCGGTGGACGAGGCCGCGTTGCGCGATAACCTTGAGGAGTTGCTGGGGGTGTATAAACAGCTTCTGGAGGCGGCGACAGGGGAGAGGCAAGCGATAGTGGATGAGATGTCGCAGATCCACCAAGCACAGAGCGCGGCAAAGGTTTACCATCTGTTTGGTTGATTAACCGTCAGTTAATACAAACATAGTGCGCCATAAATTTGACTGTGCACGGTTTTTTGACTTAACTAGTGGCTGGTTGAACATTTCAGGCGTCTACAGGCATCAACGTGTCTGCAAGCGTCTAGCTTGCCCCCTCATTTCGGGCATTGAGTTGACTAGGGAAGTTGCTATTGCATGTGGCGTGAAACCAAAATTCTGCTGATTGATGACGATAGCGTCCGCCGTCGCGACTTGGCGGTGATATTAAATTTTCTTGGCGAAGAAAATTTACCCTGCGGTAGCCATGACTGGCAGCAGGCTGTCGGCTCATTGTCGTCAAGTCGCGAAGTAATCTGTGTCCTCATCGGGACGGTCAATGCGCCTGGCGTACTCGTGGGCTTGTTAAAGACACTCTCAACCTGGGATGAGTTCCTTCCGGTTTTGTTAATGGGCGATAATTCTTCCGTTGACTTGCCAGAAGACCAGCGTCGCCGAGTGCTTTCGACCCTCGAAATGCCACCCAGCTACAGCAAGTTGCTCGACTCCCTGCACCGTGCCCAGGTCTATCGCGAGATGTACGACCAGGCCCGCGAGCGCGGTCGTCATCGCGAACCCAATCTTTTCCGCAGTCTTGTCGGCACCAGTCGGGCGATTCAACACGTCCGTCAGATGATGCAGCAAGTCGCCGACACCGACGCCAGTGTGCTGATCCTCGGTGAGTCCGGGACCGGCAAGGAAGTGGTCGCGCGCAACCTGCACTATCACTCCAAGCGTCGTGACGCGCCGTTCGTACCGGTCAACTGCGGGGCGATCCCGGCCGAGTTGCTGGAAAGCGAACTGTTTGGCCACGAGAAGGGCGCCTTCACCGGGGCAATCACCAGCCGCGCCGGGCGTTTCGAACTGGCCAATGGCGGCACGCTGTTCCTCGATGAAATCGGTGACATGCCGTTGCCGATGCAGGTGAAGTTGCTGCGCGTATTGCAGGAACGCACCTTCGAGCGCGTGGGCAGCAACAAGACCCAAAGCGTCGATGTGCGGATCATCGCGGCAACCCACAAGAATCTCGAAAGCATGATCGAGATCGGTACCTTCCGCGAAGACTTGTACTACCGCCTGAACGTGTTCCCGATCGAAATGGCGCCACTGCGCGAGCGTGTCGAAGACATTCCGCTGCTGATGAACGAGTTGATCTCGCGCATGGAGCACGAGAAGCGTGGGTCGATCCGTTTCAATTCCGCGGCGATCATGTCGCTGTGCCGCCACGGCTGGCCGGGCAACGTCCGCGAGCTCGCCAACCTGGTGGAGCGCATGGCGATCATGCACCCGTACGGGGTGATCGGCGTGGTCGAACTGCCGAAGAAATTCCGTTACGTCGATGACGAAGATGAGCAACTGGTCGACAGCTTGCGCAGCGATCTTGAAGAGCGCGTGGCCATCAACGGTCATACTCCGGACTTCTCGGCCGGCGCCATGCTGCCGCCGGAAGGTCTGGACCTGAAGGACTACCTCGGTGGTCTGGAACAAGGGCTGATTCAGCAGGCGCTGGATGATGCCAATGGCATCGTGGCGCGCGCGGCAGAGCGGCTGCGTATTCGTCGCACCACGCTGGTGGAAAAGATGCGCAAGTACGGTATGAGCCGTCGTGACGGTGATGAACAGGCAGATGATTGACGCCTGTTTTTCAAGTCCTTCATTTGTAGGCGGTTTTTTTTAGGCACGGGTATTGCTACATCCCTCGCAACGTTCCGTTTAACTGACGGTCAGCCAAGCGAGAGAGCACGATGCCCCAAGCCGCCCAGATGTCTCCTGTCCCTGACGCTTCGGGACAACCGTCGTCCGTAGAGCAGGCGAGCCGGCTTGGCCTTGAGCAGGCGTTTGCACTGTTCAACCAGATGTCGAGCCAATTGACCGATTCCTACAGCATGCTCGAAGCCCGGGTCACCGAGCTCAAGGGTGAACTGGCAGTGGTCAGCGCTCAGCGCATGCAGGAACTGGCTGAAAAAGAACGCCTCGCCAACCGGCTGCAAAACCTCCTCGATCTGTTGCCCGGCGGCGTCATCGTCATCGACGTCCAAGGCATCGTGCGCGAAGCCAACCCCGCTGCCTGTGAGCTGCTCGGTCTACCCCTTGAAGGCGAGTTGTGGCGTCATGTCATTGCCCGCTGCTTTGCGCCCCGTGAAGACGACGGTCACGAAATCTCGCTCAAGGACGGTCGGCGTTTGTCGATCTCCACTCGCTCGCTGGATGCCGAGCCCGGTCAGTTGGTGTTGCTCAACGACCTGACTGAAACCCGTCATCTGCAAGATCAGTTGGCCCGCCACGAACGTCTGTCGTCCCTCGGCCGAATGGTCGCTTCGCTGGCTCATCAGATTCGTACCCCCTTGTCCGCCGCCTTGCTCTACGCCAGTCATTTGACTGAGCAGGCGTTGCCGGTCGAGACCCAGCAACGTTTTGCCGGGCGCCTGAAAGAGCGTCTGCATGAGTTGGAGCATCAGGTTCGCGACATGCTGGTGTTTGCTCGCGGCGAGCTGCCGCTGACCGATCGCGTCACGCCCAAAATGTTGATGCAGTCGCTGCAGGCGGCAGCACTGACCCATGTGCAGGACCTGCCGATTCGCTGGCAGTGCGACAGTCATTCCGGCGAGTTGTTGTGCAATCGCGACACGTTGGTCGGGGCGATCCTGAACCTGATCGAGAACGCCATCCAGGCCAGTGGCGGTGACGTCCGCTTGAAGGTCCACCTCTACACCCGCGACAACAACCTGCGCGTATCTGTCAGTGACAGCGGCAGTGGCATCGACACGAAAGTGCTGGCACGACTCGGCGAGCCGTTTTTTACCACTAAAACCACCGGAACCGGCCTCGGCCTGACCGTGGTCAAGGCAGTGACGCGTGCTCATCAAGGAGAATTGCAGCTGCGCTCGCGGCTCGGTCGCGGCACGGTCGCGCAGGTGATCCTGCCACTTTTTTCTGGTGAAAAGCCCAGCGCTCAGGGAGCGGAGTGAAGTACATGGCAATCAAGGTTTTACTGGTCGAGGATGACCGTGCGCTACGCGAAGCATTGGCCGATACGCTGTTGCTCGCCGGGCACGATTTCAAAGCCGTCGGTTCGGCGGAAGAAGCGCTGGCAGCGGTCGGTGTCGAGGCGTTCAACCTGGTGCTGAGTGACGTCAACATGCCGGGCATGGACGGCCATCAACTGCTCGGATTGCTGCGCACTCGTCAGCCGCAGCTGCCGGTGTTGCTGATGACGGCTCACGGCGCCGTGGAGCGGGCAGTCGATGCGATGCGCCAGGGCGCGGCGGATTACCTGGTCAAGCCATTCGAGCCCAAAGCCTTGCTCGATCTGGTGGCGCGTCATGCGTTGGGCAGTCTCGGTGCGACCGAGGGCGAGGGGCCTGTAGCGTTCGAGCCGGCCAGTGCGCAATTGCTGGAACTGGCCGCGCGGGTGGCGCGCAGTGATTCCACGGTGTTGATCTCCGGTGAGTCAGGGACCGGCAAGGAAGTGCTGGCGCGTTACATCCATCAGCACTCTCACCGCGCCAGTCAGCCGTTCATTGCGATCAACTGTGCAGCGATCCCGGACAATATGCTGGAAGCCACCTTGTTCGGTCACGAAAAGGGTTCGTTCACTGGTGCCATCGCAGCGCAGGCCGGCAAGTTCGAGCAAGCTGATGGCGGCACGATCCTGCTCGATGAAATCTCCGAAATGCCCCTGGGCCTTCAGGCCAAGTTACTGCGGGTATTGCAGGAGCGCGAAGTCGAGCGAGTCGGCGCACGCAAGCCGATCACGCTGGACATTCGAGTGGTCGCCACCACCAACCGTGACCTGGCCGGTGAAGTGGCAGCGGGGCGTTTTCGTGAAGACCTTTACTATCGCCTGTCGGTGTTTCCGCTGGCCTGGCGTCCGTTGCGCGAACGTACCGCCGACATCCTGCCATTGGCCGAGCGTCTTCTCGCCAAGTACGTCAATAAAATGAAGCATGCCGCGGCAAGGCTGTCGCCTGAGGCTCAGGCGTGCCTGGTCGGTTATCCGTGGCCGGGTAACGTGCGTGAGCTGGATAACGCGATTCAGCGGGCGCTGATCCTGCAGCAGGGCGGATTGATACAGCCTGAGGATTTCTGTCTGGCCGGGCCGGTCGCCTGTGCGCCGCTGCCAGCCTTGGCGCCAAAGTCCGTGCGAGCCGTGGAGGTCGAATCCGAGTCGGCCGGGGCGCTGGGTGATGACCTGCGTCGCCGTGAATTCCAGATGATCATCGACACCTTGCGCTCCGAGCGCGGTCGTCGCAAAGAGGCCGCCGAGCGCTTGGGCATCAGCCCGCGCACCCTGCGTTACAAGCTGGCGCAGATGCGTGATGCCGGCATGGATGTGGAAGCTTACCTGTTCGCCACCTGATTCCATTTTGGTAGCAGCTGGCGAAGCCTGCGTCCGGCTGCGCAGCAGTCGTGAAATCAGTCAGCGCGGTGTTTCAGAAAGACCGAGTGTTCAGGTTTTACGACTGCTACGCAGCCGGACGCAGGCTTCGCCAGCTGCTACAGATTGCATTAAGGATGGGCTTTTGTTTAGAGCGACCACGGAGCTGGCACCCTTGTTGCTAACACCTCACTACCCGCCGAGTGAGTGTCAAAAAAATCGCGGGTCGCCAAAGACGTAGCTCGTCAAAGAGAGAAACCATGAGCCAAGGTATTGAATTCAATCGATTGATGCTGGACATGCGCTCCATGCAAATGGATGCCATGTCTGCGTCGAAATCGACTGCCGCTGTTCCTGAAATGGGTGGCAGCAGCTTTTCCGACATGCTCGGTCAGGCCGTCAATAAAGTGAACGACACCCAGCAGGCGTCCAGTCAGTTGGCCAGTGCCTTCGAGATTGGCAAAAGTGGCGTCGACCTGACGGACGTGATGATTTCCTCGCAGAAGGCCAGCGTGTCTTTTCAAGCGTTGACCCAAGTACGCAACAAGCTGGTTCAGGCATACCAAGACATCATGCAGATGCCGGTTTAAGGACGAATTGAGTCATGGCAGAAGCAGTCGCCGATAATGTTCCGGCCAAGGCCACTCCAATAGACGGCAAGCCGCCGCTGTTCGGGTTGTCCTTCCTGGAAAACCTCTCCGAGATGACCATGTTGCGTCAGGTAGGCCTGTTGGTCGGCCTGGCTGCGAGCGTGGCGATTGGCTTTGCCGTGGTGTTGTGGTCCCAGCAGCCGGACTACCGGCCTCTGTACGGCAGTCTTGCCGGTATGGACGCCAAACAGGTCATGGATACCCTGGCCGCAGCCGACATTCCCTATACCGTTGAACCGAACTCCGGTGCCTTGCTGGTCAAGGCCGATGACCTGTCCCGTGCGCGAATCAAACTCGCGGGCGCTGGTGTCACTCCCACCGACGGCAACATCGGTTTTGAAATTCTCGACAAGGACCAGGGCCTGGGCACCAGCCAGTTCATGGAAGCGACCCGTTATCGTCGTGGTCTCGAAGGCGAACTGGCTCGCACCATCTCCAGCCTGAACAACGTCAAGGGTGCCCGCGTGCACCTGGCGATTCCAAAAAGTTCGGTGTTCGTGCGCGACGAGCGCAAGCCGAGCGCTTCGATTCTGGTGGAACTGTACTCCGGCCGCTCGCTGGAGCCTGGTCAAGTGCTGGCGATCATCAACCTGGTGGCCACCAGCGTTCCCGAACTCAGCAAATCCCAGATCACTGTCGTCGACCAGAAGGGCAACCTGCTGTCGGATCAGGCGGAAAATTCCGAACTGACCATGGCCGGCAAGCAATTCGATTACAGTCGTCGCATGGAAAGCATGCTGACCCAGCGCGTGCACAACATTCTGCAACCGGTGCTGGGCAACGATCGCTATAAAGCCGAAGTCTCGGCCGATGTGGATTTCAGCGCTGTCGAGTCGACCTCCGAGCAATTCAACCCGGACCAACCGGCGTTGCGCAGCGAGCAGTCGGTCAACGAACAACGTACCGCCAGCAATGGCCCACAAGGTGTGCCGGGCGCTTTGAGCAACCAGCCACCCGCGCCAGCTTCTGCGCCGCAAACCACCGGTGGCGCTACCGCGTCGGCCGGCATGGTGCAGCCAGGCCAGCCACTGCTGGATGCCAACGGTCAGCAAATCATGGACCCGGCTACCGGCCAGCCTATGCTTGCACCGTACCCGGCGGACAAGCGTCAACAATCCACCAAGAACTTCGAACTCGACCGTTCCATCAGCCACACCAAACAACAGCAGGGCCGTTTGAATCGCCTGTCGGTGTCGGTGGTGGTGGATGACCAGGTCAAGATCAACGCGGCCAACGGTGAAACCACCCGTGCGCCGTGGACCGCCGATGAATTGGCGCGCTTCACTCGCCTGGTACAGGATGCCGTAGGCTTCGACGCCAGCCGTGGCGACAGCGTCAGCGTGATCAACATGCCGTTCTCCGCCGAGCGCGGTGAAGTGATTGCCGAAATTCCGTTCTACTCCCAGCCGTGGTTCTGGGACATCGTCAAGCAAGTGCTGGGTGTCTTGTTCATCCTGGTGCTGGTGTTCGGTGTGCTGCGTCCGGTGCTCAACAACATCACCGGCGGCGGCAAAGACAAACAACTGGGCATCGGCAGCGACGTCGAACTGGGTGGCATGGGCGGCTTGGACGGCGAACTGGCCAACGACCGCGTCAGTCTCGGTGGCCCGACCAGCATTCTGCTGCCGAGCCCGAGCGAAGGCTATGACGCACAGTTGAATGCAATCAAGAGTCTGGTGGCAGAAGATCCGGGTCGCGTGGCCCAGGTCGTGAAAGAGTGGATTAACGCAGATGAGTGATAACCGAGCCGTTGCCGCCAAACTGTCCAAGGTCGACAAAGCCGCGATTCTGCTGCTGTCCCTGGGTTCAACCGACGCCGCCCAGGTGCTGCGCCACATGGGGCCCAAAGAGGTCCAGCGTGTGGGTGTGGCCATGGCACAAATGGGTAACGTGCACCGCGAGCAGGTCGAGCAGGTGATGAGCGAGTTCGTCGACATCGTCGGCGACCAGACCAGCCTCGGCGTCGGCTCCGATGACTACGTGCGCAAAATGCTCACGCAGGCCTTGGGCGAAGACAAGGCCAACGGCCTGATCGACCGGATCCTGCTGGGCGGCAACACCAGCGGCCTCGACAGCCTGAAGTGGATGGAACCGCGCGCCGTCGCCGACGTGATCCGTTACGAGCACCCGCAGATCCAGGCGATCGTGGTGGCGTATCTCGATCCGGACCAGGCGGGTGAAGTGCTGGGCAACTTCGACCACAAGGTGCGTCTGGACATCATTCTGCGAGTCTCCTCGCTGAACACTGTGCAGCCAGCGGCCCTGAAAGAACTCAACCAGATTCTCGAGAAGCAGTTCTCCGGCAACTCGAATGCCGCGCGCACCACCTTGGGTGGCATCAAGCGTGCGGCAGATATCATGAACTTCCTCGACAGCTCGATCGAAGGTCAACTGATGGACTCGATTCGCGAAGTCGACGAAGACCTGTCCGGTCAGATCGAAGACCTCATGTTCGTGTTCAACAACCTGTCCGATGTCGACGATCGCGGTATTCAAGCGCTGCTGCGCGAAGTGTCTTCCGACGTTCTGGTGCTGGCCCTCAAGGGTTCGGACGAAGGCGTCAAAGAGAAGATCTTCAAGAACATGTCCAAACGGGCGGCCGAACTGTTGCGCGACGACCTCGAGGCCAAAGGCCCGGTGCGCGTCAGCGACGTGGAAACCGCGCAGAAAGAAATCCTCACCATTGCCCGCCGTATGGCCGAAGCCGGAGAAATCGTTCTCGGCGGGAAGGGCGGCGAAGAGATGATCTAAGGTCACTATGTCGTCCAAACATGATGAGTCCAACACCGACCTGATCCGTGGTAAGGACGTCGGTGGTTTCGACGTCTGGTCGCTGCCCAGTTTCGATCCGTTCGTGCCGGAACCCGAGCCGGAACCTGAGCCCGAGCCGCCGGAAATGGAAGAAGTGCCACTGGATGAAGTCCAGCCACTGACCCTCGAAGAACTCGAAAGCATTCGCCAGGAGGCCTACAACGAAGGCTTCGCCACGGGCGAAAAAGAAGGTTTCCACAGCACCACGCTCAAAGTCCGTCAGGAAGCGGAGGTGGCCCTGGCCGCCAAGATTGCCGCTCTGGAGCAGTTGATGGGGCATTTGTTCGAGCCTATTGCCGAGCAGGACACCTTGATCGAAAAGTCCCTGGTCGACCTGGTGCAGCACATCACCAAGCAGGTGATTCAGCGCGAACTCGCCATCGACTCGACGCAGATCGAACACGTCATGCGTGAAGCCCTCAAGCTCTTGCCGCTGGGCGTGGGCAATGTGCGGTTGTACATCAATCCGCAAGATTTCGAACAGGTCAAAGCCCTGCGCGAACGCCATGAAGAAACCTGGCGCATCGTCGAGGACGAGGCGTTGTTGCCCGGCGGTTGCCGGGTCGAGACTGAACACAGTCGTATCGACGCCACGGTCGAAACCCGCGTTGCGCGGGTCATGGACAAGCTGTTCGATCAGTTGCACGAACAGGCCTTGCACCCGGCCGAGCCGGATCTGAGCTTGGAACTGCCGATCAGTGACAAGCCAGCGGTCGTGCCGGTCGACCCCGAACTGGACAATCCTGATGCGCCTTGACCGCACCAGCTTCGCCAAGCGCCTCGGCAGCTACGCCGAGGCCACGGCGCTGGAAGGTGCGCCGATCCTTGAGGGCCGCTTGCTGCGCATGGTCGGCCTGACCCTCGAAGCCGAGGGCTTGCGCGCCGCCATGGGCAGCCGCTGCATGGTGATCAACGACGACAGTTATCACCCGGTGCAGGTTGAAGCCGAAGTCATGGGCTTCTCCGGCAGCAAGGTGTTTCTGATGCCGGTCGGCAGCGTTGCCGGCATCGCTCCCGGTGCCCGTGTGGTTCCTCTGGCTGATACCGGCCGTCTGCCGATGGGCATGAGCATGCTCGGGCGGGTGCTCGATGGCGCCGGTCGCGCGCTGGACGGCAAGGGTGGGATGAAGGCTGAAGACTGGGTGCCTATGGACGGCCCGACGATCAACCCGCTCAAGCGCGAACCGATCAGCGAGCCGCTGGACGTGGGCATTCGCAGCATCAACGGTTTGTTGACGGTCGGTCGCGGTCAGCGTCTGGGCCTGTTCGCCGGTACTGGTGTGGGCAAGAGTGTGTTGCTGGGCATGATGACCCGCTTCACCGAGGCCGACATCATCGTCGTCGGGCTGATCGGTGAGCGGGGTCGTGAAGTTAAAGAATTCATCGAGCACATCCTTGGTGAGGAAGGGCTCAAGCGTTCGGTCGTGGTGGCGTCCCCAGCGGACGATGCGCCGCTGATGCGTCTGCGCGCTGCGATGTACTGCACGCGAATCGCCGAGTATTTCCGCGACAAGGGCAAGAACGTCCTGTTACTGATGGACTCCCTGACCCGTTTCGCCCAGGCCCAGCGGGAAATCGCCCTGGCCATCGGCGAACCGCCAGCGACCAAGGGTTATCCGCCATCGGTGTTCGCCAAACTGCCGAAACTGGTGGAGCGGGCCGGTAACGCCGAGAAGGGCGGCGGTTCGATCACCGCGTTCTACACCGTACTGTCCGAAGGCGATGACCAGCAGGATCCGATTGCCGACGCCGCGCGAGGCGTGCTCGACGGGCACATCGTGCTGTCCCGGCGCCTGGCCGAGGAAGGTCATTACCCGGCCATCGATATCGAAGCGTCCATCAGCCGGGTCATGCCGTCGGTGGTTACGCCCGAACACATGATGCGCGCCCAGTATTTCAAGCAATTGTGGTCGCGGTATCAGCAGAGTCGCGACTTGATCAGCGTCGGCGCCTATGTCGCGGGTGGTGATCGGGAAACCGACCTGGCGATCTCCCTGCAACCGCAGTTGGTGAAATACCTGCGCCAGGGCCTGAACGACAGCATCAGTCTGGGCGAAAGCGAAGCCTACCTCGGCACGATTTTCGCTCCCGCGGCCGGCGGCTAACCGGCCATGGCCCAGAGCCGAGCCTCGCGCCTGGCCCCCGTGGTCGAAATGGCCGAAAAGGCCGAGAAAACCGCGGTCCTGCGTCTGGGGCACTTTCAGGGGCAAGTCCGTCTGGCCGAAAGCAAACTCGCCGACCTCGAAGCCTTTCGTCTCGACTATCAGGAACAATGGATCGTGCGCGGCAGCAGTGGCGTGTCTGGCCAATGGCTGCTGGGTTATCAAGGCTTCCTTGCGCAACTGGGTACCGCCATCGACCAGCAGCGACAAAGCCTGGTATGGCATCAAAACAACCTGAACAAGGCTCGGGAATCCTGGCAGCAGGCGTTTGCCCGGGTCGAAGGCTTGCGCAAACTGGTGTTGCGCTACATGGATGAGGCGCGGCGACTGGAAGACCGGCGCGAGCAAAAGCTGCTGGATGAGTTGTCCCAGCGGTTGCCGCGTCAGGATCCGTATTGAGTGGTGCCTTCGAAAAGATCGCAGCCTGCGGCAGCTCCTACATTGACTGCGTGCAAACCCGGTTCTGTAGGAGCTGCCGCAGGTTCGGGCCGCGTTAGGACGATCTTTTGATCTTGCTCCAGCCCCAGCCAAGTGCTAAACCTTGTACACGTACGTTCACCAATGACAAGGAAGCCGTTAAATGCCAGTTGTTACAGAAGTATCCCAAGATGGGCAAAAGCTGACGATATCGATCAAGGGACGATTCGATTTCGCCAAGCATCAGGAATTTCGCGAGTCCTACGAAAATCTTCAGCCAAAACCCGAGTCCTTCGAGGTTGATCTGAAAGACGCTACCTACCTCGACAGCTCAGCGCTCGGCATGCTGTTGCTATTGCGTGATCACGCTGGCGGCGAGAATGCCGAGATCACGTTGACCAACGCTAACGCAGATGTGCGCAAGATCCTCGCCATCTCCAACTTCGAACAAATCTTCGAAGTGGCGTGAGCGCCATGCAGTCTTTGTTCGAGCCGCTGACGATCCTGATCGCTGAAGACAGCGCGGCCGATCGCATGCTGCTGTCGACCATCGTCCG
The DNA here is from genome assembly GCF_039888995.1 of Pseudomonas rossensis. Lineage (NCBI taxonomy): Bacteria > Pseudomonadati > Pseudomonadota > Gammaproteobacteria > Pseudomonadales > Pseudomonadaceae > Pseudomonas > Pseudomonas rossensis. The sequence continues at coordinate 34,147 of NZ_JBBWCB010000022.1, forward strand.
ACGCCAGGGGCATGAGGTGCTGACGGCCGCCAACGGTGCCGAAGCCGTTGAAGCGTTTCGCCAGCAACGACCGCAACTGGTGCTCATGGACGCGATGATGCCGGTGATGGACGGTTTCGAGGCGGCGCGGCAGATCAAGGTGTTGGCAGGGGAAACCCTGGTGCCGATCATCTTCCTCACCTCGCTGACCGAAAGCGAAGCGCTGGCCCGCTGTCTGGAGGCCGGGGGCGACGACTTTCTGGCAAAACCCTACAACCAGGTGATCCTCGCCGCCAAGATCAAGGCGATGGACCGCTTGCGACGATTGCAGGCCACGGTGTTGCAACAGCGCGACCAGATCGCCAGGCACCACGAGTACCTGCTCAACGAGCAGCGCGTGGCCAAGGCCGTGTTCGACAAGGTGGCCCACTCCGGCTGCCTGAGTGCACCGAATATTCGCTACCTGCAATCGCCCTATGCGTTGTTCAACGGCGATCTGCTGCTGGCCGCGTTTACCCCGGCCGGCGACATGCACGTGCTGCTCGGCGATTTTACCGGTCATGGTTTGCCGGCTGCGGTTGGTGCCATGCCCTTGGCCGAAGTTTTCTATGGCATGACCACCAAGGGTTACGGCCTGTCCGAAACCCTGCGCGAGATGAATGCCAAGCTCAAGCGCATCCTGCCGGTGGACATGTTCTGTTGTGCAACGCTGCTGTGCCTGAGTTTTCAGCGACGCTCGGTGGAGGTCTGGAACGGCGGAATGCCGGACGGTTACCTGCACAGCATCGCCAGCGGTGAGCGAACGCCGCTGACGGCTCGGCATTTGCCGCTCGGCGTGCTGAGCCCGCAATCCTTTGATGACCGCACCGAGGTGTTTCCGATGGCGGTCGGGGATCGGGTCTTCCTGTTGTCCGACGGGGTGATCGATACCTGCGATGCCAACGAACAGTTGTTTGGTGTGGAGCGATTGCAGCAGGTGTTTGCGGCCAATCGTCAGCCTGATGAGTTGTTCGAAGAGATCGAGCAGGCGTTGCGGGACTTTCGCGGCGAGGCCCGTGATGACGTGAGCATGGTCGAGGTCAGTCTGCTGGAGGCCGCACAACTGAGCCCGCCGGCGCTGGTGTATTCCGACAGTGGTCAGTCCTGCCCGCTGGACTGGTCAGTGAGTTTCGAATTTCGCGCCGCCACGCTCAAACGCTTCAATCCGCTGCCGTATCTTCTGCAACTGCTGCTTGAGGTCCACGGTCTGCGCGCTCAGAGCGGGGCGCTCTACAGTGTTTTGGCCGAACTGTATTCCAATGCCCTGGAACATGGGGTGCTGGGGCTGGATTCGAGTCTCAAGCGCGATGCCTCGGGTTTTACCCGCTATTATCAACAGCGAAATACGCGCCTGGACGCGTTGCAGGACGGTTTCGTGCGGGTGCATTTGCAGGTGACACCCAAGGGCGAGGGCGGGTGCCTGACTGTTCGGGTTGAAGACAGTGGCAAGGGTTTCGATGTTGCGCGGGTGATTGAGCGGCCCGTCGATGGTGTCCGTCTGTCGGGACGTGGCGTCAGTCTGATCCGTCAGTTGGGCCACAATGCGAGTTGGTCCGACGATGGTCGAAGTGCCCGCGTGGAATTTTTCTGGGAGGCTCTGGCATAATCCACGCATTCTTGATCAAGGAGTGAGCAAGTGGCTGACACACACCTGGACCGCGACGTGCTAAGCGCGTTGCAAGAGGTCATGGAGGATGAGTATCCGACGTTGCTGGATACCTTTCTCGCCGATTCCGAAGAGCGTTTACGCATCTTGCGAAAGGCTGAAGATGCCGCGCAACTTATGAATGCTGCCCATAGTTTCAAGGGCAGCAGCAGCAACATGGGCGCCATTCGCCTGGCTGAGTTGTGCCATGACCTGGAGCAGCGCGCCAAGCAAAAAAGCCTCGCCGGCATTGAAAAACTGGTGGGCGAAATTGATGACGAATTTGCGTTTGTCCGGCCGCTCTATGAGGCCGAGCGTCAGCGTTCTCTCTCTGCCAATGATACCGGCCGGCGCTTTTAGCGCCGGTGACTCAAACCTGGCGCGACCTTTGCAATAATCTCCGTCAACTGTACCTACGATCCCAGTGCAGCGGAGACCGTTCCATGCCCGTTACCCCCAATATGCTTCTTCAGGCCGCCGCGCAGGCCAAGACTCAAGCCGCCTCCGCCAATTCACCGGCGCTGGCCGCTGAGCCTGGGGGCAAGGCATCCAGCTTCGCTCAGGTCTACGCTAATCAAGCCCGGAACAAACCCTCTGCGGTGGGTGATGGATCGGCCAAGCCGATACGCGATAAGGCGCCGGACAGCCCCGATAAAAAGGACGTCAGCAACGACAAGTCTGCCGCCCCGGAGCCTGCGGTTGCCGATAGCGGCAAATCCTTGCCCGCCGATAAGCCGGCGCCGACCGACGACAAGACTGCCAGCGATGATGCGTCGAAGGATGCCGAAACGCCGGTAGTCGACACCGTGCCTGTTGATCCAACCCTCGATCCTTCGTTACTGCCACCGTTGCAGGCAGTGGTGGCAACCCCTGTTCAGGAAGCCCCGCCAGTGGTCGCCACCGTGCAGCCAAAGGTCGAAGCGCCTGTTGCTGCGGCAGTGACGGCGACGCCAGTTGCTGCTGCAACGGCGGATAGCGATTTCGATCCCGAAGCCGATCCCCTCGACGCACTGCCCGCCGTGCGCATGGCCATGGAGCAGGGCGGCCATATTTCGGCTGCGAGTCAGGCCCAGCCCAAAGCGGCACAGACCTCGGCCCAGGCCCAGGCTGACGGCGAGTCAACCTCGGCGCAGACCTTCGCTGCAGGCATGGCGAGCATGCTCGATGTGCAAGCCGACAAGGACAGCACCGGCCAGGGCGGCGACAAGGCCTTCAGTGGTCTTGTCGATGACGGTCTCAAGGACTTGAAGTCCGCGAGTAGCGATACCCGGGTCGACGATTTCGCCAACCGTCTGGCGGCACTGACCCAGGCGGCCACGCCGAAAACCGCCAACGCATTGCCGGTGAACCAACCGATCGCCATGCATCAGAGCGGCTGGACCGAAGAAGTAGTGAACCGGGTCATGTACCTGTCCAGTGCCAATCTCAAGGCCGCCGACATCCAGTTGCAACCGGCCGAACTGGGGCGGCTGGACATTCGGGTGAACATGGTTCCGGATCAGCAGACCCAAGTGACGTTCATGAGCGCCCATCCAAGCGTTCGCGAAGCGCTGGACGGGCAGATGCATCGCTTGCGTGACATGTTTGCGCAGCAGGGCATGGGCCAGGTCGACGTCAATGTGTCCGACCAGTCCCGTGGCTGGCAGGGTCAGGGGCAGGAACAGGCTCAACAGGGTCAAAGCCAGGGTGGACGCACCAATGCCAGCGGTGGTCGTCTCGATTCCATGGACGAAGAGCTTGCGCCAACAGCTGCCGAAGTAGCGGCCAGCACCACCAGCGTCATTGGCTCCAGCGCAGTCGACTACTACGCCTGATAAATCTCGGCGACCCTAAAAGATCGCAGCCTGCGGCAGCTCCTACAGGATGTACACATTCCAATGTAGGAGCTGCCGAAGGCTGCGATCTTTTGATTTTCGGCTTCAACCAGCCGCAGCCCATTTTCCTTCAGACACTTCTGGCATAACACTTGCTCTTGCCTTGCCGTGCGACTGTGAAAACCCGAATAGTGACGGATTATTGGCATGGCGAAGAGCGAAGCAGCAGTAAAAGACCCCGCAACCAAAGGCAAACTCAAGCTGATCATTGTGATCGTGGTAGCCCTGCTGCTGGCGATCGGTTTGTCCGTGGGAGCAACCTGGTTCTTCATGCACAGCGCCCAGAGCAAGCCTGCCGCCGCGGCCGAAACCGCCCCGGTCGGCAAGCAGCCAGCGATTTTCGAGCCCATGGCTCCAGCCTTCGTGGCCAATTACAACCAGAACGGCCGTCAGCGCTACATGCAGGTGAGCATTACCATGCTGGGTCGCAATCAGGCCGATCTGGAAGCGCTCAAAGTCCACATGCCCGTCATCCGCAATAACCTGGTCATGCTGTTCTCCGGGCAGGACTTCGCCACCCTGGCGTCGCCGGTCGGGCAGGAAATGTTGCGTCAGAAAGCCACGGCCAGCGTCCAGGAAGTGGCGCAGAAAGAACTCGGCAAAGTGGTCATCGAACAGTTGCTTTTCACTAATTTCGTACTGCAGTAGGAACACGACATGGCCGTGCAGGACCTGCTGTCCCAGGATGAGATCGATGCGCTGTTGCATGGCGTCGACGATGGTCTGGTGCAGACCGATACCGCCGCCGAACCCGGCAGCGTCAAAAGCTACGACCTGACCAGCCAGGATCGCATCGTCCGTGGACGCATGCCCACCCTGGAGATGATCAACGAGCGTTTCGCCCGCTACACCCGCATCAGCATGTTCAACATGCTGCGCCGCTCGGCGGACGTTGCCGTCGGTGGCGTGCAGGTGATGAAGTTCGGTGAATACGTGCACTCACTGTACGTGCCGACCAGCCTCAACCTGGTCAAGATCAAACCGTTGCGCGGCACCGCACTGTTCATCCTCGACGCCAAACTGGTGTTCAAACTGGTGGACAACTTCTTCGGCGGCGACGGCCGTCACGCGAAGATCGAAGGGCGTGAATTCACCCCAACCGAACTGCGCGTGGTGCGCATGGTGCTGGAGCAGGCCTTCATCGATTTGAAGGAAGCCTGGCAGGCGATCATGGAAGTGAATTTCGAGTACATCAACTCGGAAGTGAACCCGGCAATGGCCAACATCGTCGGTCCGAGCGAAGCCATTGTGGTGTCGACGTTCCACATCGAACTCGATGGCGGCGGCGGCGACCTGCACGTGACCATGCCGTACTCGATGATCGAGCCGGTACGCGAAATGCTCGACGCCGGCTTCCAGTCGGATCTCGACGATCAGGATGAGCGCTGGGTCAATGCCTTGCGCCAGGACGTGCTGGACGTTGACGTACCGATCGGTGCCACGGTTGCCCGTCGTCAGTTGCGCCTGCGGGACATTCTGCACATGCAGCCGGGGGACATTATCCCGATCGAGATGCCGGAAGAGATGATCATGCGCGCCAACGGCGTGCCTGCGTTCAAGGTCAAGATGGGGTCGCACAAAGGCAACCTCGCGTTGCAAGTGATCGAGCCGATCGAGCGCCGCTGACCGGCGCTCCAAAACCCCCTGTGCTTTTAACTGACGGCTCCTGATTGAATGGATGCCCGCCGAGGACAAATTGATGGCTAACGATATGAACACCCAGGACGACCAGGCGCTGGCCGATGAATGGGCTGCTGCCCTGGAAGAAACCGGCGACGCCGGGCAGGACGATATCGACGCCTTGCTGGCCGCCGATGCCGCCAGTTCGCCGTCCAACCGTCTGCCGATGGAAGAGTTCGGCAGCGTGCCGAAAAACAACGAACCGGTCACCCTGGACGGTCCGAACCTGGACGTGATCCTCGACATTCCGGTGTCGATTTCCATGGAAGTCGGCAGCACCGACATCAACATCCGCAACCTGCTGCAGCTTAACCAGGGTTCGGTGATCGAGCTCGATCGTCTGGCCGGTGAACCGCTCGACGTACTGGTCAACGGCACGCTCATCGCTCACGGTGAAGTAGTGGTGGTCAACGAGAAGTTCGGCATCCGCCTGACTGACGTAATCAGCCCAAGCGAACGCATCAAGAAGTTGCGCTGAGTGAAAAAGGCTCTGGGGTTTGTGCTGGCGTTGCCGTTCAGTGTTCTGGCAGCCGAGCCGGTAGCGACCGCTACTGCGGCCGCCGCGCCGGCGGTCAGCAGCGGTGTGGCCGGGCAATTGACGCAGTTGGTGTTCGGTTTGCTGCTGGTGCTGGGGTTGATCTTCTTCCTCGCCTGGTTGCTGCGCCGGGTCCAGCAGGCTGGGCCGGCCGGCAAAGGGCAGGTCATCGAGCTGATCGGTTCCCGCGCGCTAGGCCCGCGTGACCGTCTGATGCTGGTGCAGGTCGGCAACGAGCAGATTCTGCTTGGCTTGAGCCCTGGCACCATCACCGCGTTGCACGTGCTCAAGGAGCCGGTGCAAGTGCCCGGCGGGACTGAAAAAGCGACCCCCGAGTTTGCCCAGCGCCTGATGGAGCTGATGGGCAAGGATCATAAGGATAAGAAGTAATGGGTGCGCTACGCATCATCTTGACGCTGGCGCTGATGCTGGCCGCGCCGCTGGCGTTCGCCGCCGATCCGTTGTCGATCCCGGCGATTACCCTGGGTACCAATGCCGACGGCGCTCAGGAGTATTCGGTCAGCCTGCAAATCCTGCTGATCATGACTGCGCTGAGTTTTATCCCGGCGTTCGTCATGCTGATGACCAGTTTCACCCGGATCATCATCGTCTTCTCGATCCTGCGTCAGGCCCTCGGCCTGCAACAAACGCCGTCGAACCAGATCCTCACGGGCATGGCGCTGTTCCTGACCTTATTCATCATGGCGCCGGTATTCGACCGTGTTAATCAGGATGCCTTGCAGCCATATCTGGCGGAGAAACTCACCGCGCAGGATGCGGTGGCCAAGGCTCAGGTACCGATCAAGGACTTCATGCTTGCCCAGACTCGCAGCAGCGACCTGGAGTTGTTCATGCGCTTGTCCAAACGCACCGATATCGCGTCGCCGGATCAGGCGCCGCTGACGATTCTGGTCCCGGCGTTCGTCACGTCCGAGCTGAAAACCGCGTTCCAGATTGGCTTCATGATCTTCATTCCGTTCCTGATCATCGATCTGGTCGTGGCCAGTGTGCTGATGGCCATGGGTATGATGATGCTCTCGCCGCTGATCATTTCCCTGCCATTCAAGATCATGCTGTTCGTGCTGGTGGATGGCTGGGCGTTGATCATCGGTACGCTGGCGAGCAGCTTCGGCGGTGTATCGCCATGACGCCAGAAGTTGCGGTAGACATCTTCCGGGAAGCGCTGTGGCTGACCACCATGATGGTTGCCGTGCTGGTGATTCCGAGTTTGCTCGTGGGTCTGTTGGTGGCGATGTTCCAGGCCGCTACGCAGATCAACGAACAGACCCTGAGCTTCCTGCCGCGCCTGCTGGTGATGCTGGTGACGTTGATCGTCGCCGGTCCGTGGCTGGTGCAGACCTTTATGGAATACATCCTGCAGTTGTACGGCAGTATTCCTCAGGTCATCGGCTAAACCATGTCGCTGCTCCAGCTGACCGATACCCAGATCAGTACCTGGGTGGCGACGTTCATGCTGCCGCTGTTTCGTATCGGTGCCTTGCTGATGGTCATGCCGGTTTTCGGCACGAGCCTGGTGCCCACGCGAGTGCGCCTTTATTTCGCCCTGGCGATTACGTTGGTCATCGCTCCTGGCCTGCCGCCGATGCCGCCGGTCAATGCGCTGGACTTGAGCGGGTTGCTGCTGATTGCCGAGCAGATCCTCGTCGGTGCCGTGCTGGGGTTCTCCTTGCAGCTGTTCTTCCAGGCTTTCGTGGTCGCCGGGCAGATCGTCTCCATTCAGATGGGCATGGGCTTCGCTTCGATGGTCGACCCTACCAACGGCGTCTCGGTGGCGGTGATCGGGCAGTTCTTCACCATGCTGGTGACGCTGTTGTTCCTGTCCATGAACGGCCATCTGGTGGTGTTCGAAGTCCTCACTGAAAGCTTCACCACGTTGCCGGTCGGCAGCGGGTTGATGGTCAATCATTTCTGGGAGCTGGCCGGCAAGCTTGGCTGGGTCCTCGGTGCCGCGCTGTTGCTGGTGTTGCCGGCGATCACTGCGTTGCTGGTGGTCAACATCGCCTTTGGCGTGATGACCCGGGCTGCGCCGCAGCTGAACATCTTTTCCATCGGCTTTCCGCTGACGCTGGTGCTCGGGCTGTTCATCGTCTGGGTCGGGCTGGCGGACATTATTAATCAGTATCAACCGCTGGCCTCCGAGGCCTTGCAGTTGTTACGCGAACTGGCACGGGCGCGCTGAGTCATGGCTGAGAGCGAAAGCGGTCAGGACAAAACAGAAGACCCCACGGAGAAGCGCAAAAAAGACTCCCGTGAGAAGGGTGAGATCGCGCGTTCCAAGGAGCTAAATACCCTGGCCGTCATGCTTGCCGGCGCCGGTGGGTTGCTTATTTTCGGCGGAGCCCTGGCTCAGGATTTGATGGAGCTGATGCGCATGAACTTCTCGCTCTCGCGGGAAGTGATTCTGGATCAGCGGTCCATGGGTACTTACCTGCTGCACTCGGGGCAAATCGCCCTTGTCGCGATTCAGCCAGTGATGATCACCTTGCTGCTGGCGGCGTTGATCGGGCCGATTTCCCTGGGCGGCTGGCTGTTCGCAGCGGGTTCCATGGCGCCCAAGTTCAGCCGAATGAACCCCGGCGCCGGCCTCAAACGCATGTTCTCGGCTAAAGCGTTGGTGGAGCTGCTCAAGGCGCTGGCCAAGTTTTTCATCGTGTTGTTCGTGGCATTGGCAGTGTTGCAGTCGGATATCGACGATTTGCTGCGCATCGCTCATGAGCCGTTGGACATGGCGATCATTCACAGCCTGCAATTGGTCGGCTGGAGTACATTGTGGATGGCCTGCGGGCTGATCATCATCGCCGCGGTGGACGTGCCGGTGCAGCTTTGGGAAAGCCACAAGAAACTGCTGATGACCAAGCAGGAAGTGCGTGACGAGCATAAAGATCAGGAAGGGAAGCCGGAGGTTAAACAACGGATTCGCCAGCTGCAGCGCGAAATGTCCCAGCGCCGGATGATGGCGGCGATCCCCGACGCCGATGTGGTGATCACCAACCCGACCCACTACGCCGTAGCGCTCAAGTACGATCCGGACAAGGGTGGGGCGCCGATGCTGATCGCCAAGGGCAGCGACTTCCTGGCCTTGAAGATCCGTGAAATCGCTGTGGCCAACGAAGTGCTGCTGCTTGAGTCGCCGGCACTGGCGCGTTCGATCTACTACTCCACCGAACTTGATCAGGAAATCCCTGGCGGGCTCTACCTTGCCGTCGCCCAGGTGCTCGCTTACGTCTACCAGATCCGCCAGCACCGCGCCGGCAAGGGTAAACGCCCGGATCCGCTCAAGGACGACCTGCCGATTCCGCCGGACTTGCGACGCGATTCTTGATCTGATCTACGGTTCTGAAAATCAAAAGATCGCAGCCTTCGGCAGCTCCTACTTGGGTTTGCGTACGCCCGTAGGAGCTGCCGAAGGCTGCGATCTTTTTTGCCTGCGAAACCTCTATTTCAAGTCCTGGCAAAAGTTGGAAGGCTTCTTGCAGTAGCGGCTCTGCGCCTGCTTCAGGCGTCAAAAGTTTGCTTTAAAGGAACGGGGGAAACCGGTGGATCGCTCTCAGTTACTCAACAGTGCTCGCACAAACGTTGCCGACTTAAGTCGGGGCAATCTGGGTGTGCCGTTGTTGCTGCTGGTCATGCTGGCGATGATGATGTTGCCGGTGCCGCCGTTCCTGCTGGACGTGTTCTTCACGTTCAACATCGCGTTGTCGATTGTCGTCTTGCTGGTCTGTGTTTACGCGTTGCGGCCACTGGACTTTGCGGTGTTCCCGACCATTCTGCTGGTGGCGACCCTGTTGCGACTGGCGCTGAACGTGGCCTCCACGCGGGTGGTGATGCTCCACGGTCAGGACGGCCATGCCGCCGCCGGTAAGGTGATCCAGGCCTTCGGTGAAGTGGTGATCGGCGGTAACTACGTGGTCGGTATCGTCGTCTTCGCGATTTTGATGATCATCAACTTCGTCGTGGTGACCAAGGGTGCCGGGCGGATTTCCGAGGTGAGCGCACGCTTCACCCTCGATGCGATGCCCGGTAAACAAATGGCCATCGACGCCGACTTGAACGCCGGCCTGATCGACCAGAACCAGGCGAAACTGCGCCGGATGGAAGTGGCACAGGAAGCCGAGTTCTACGGTTCCATGGACGGTGCCAGCAAGTTCGTTCGCGGTGACGCCATTGCCGGCCTGCTGATTCTGTTCATCAACCTGATCGGCGGCATGGCGGTCGGTATCTTCCAGCACGGCATGACCTTTGGCGATGCCGGTCGGGTGTACGCCTTGTTGACCATCGGTGACGGTTTGGTGGCGCAATTGCCATCACTGCTTTTATCTACAGCTGCAGCGATCATGGTGACCCGTGCTTCCGGTTCGGAAGACATGGGCAAGCAGATCAATCGCCAGATGTTCGCCTCGCCCAAAGCGTTGGCCGTGGCGGCGGGTTTGATGGCGGTGATGGGCCTCGTGCCGGGCATGCCGCATTTCTCCTTTCTCAGCATGGCAGCCCTGGCGGCTGGCGGCGCGTACCTGTTCTGGAAGAAACAGAACGTGGTCAAGGTTCAGGCACTGCAAGAGGTCAAGCGTCAACAGGAACTGCTGCCATCGCCCGCTCGCGCTCAGGAAACCAAGGAGCTTGGCTGGGATGACGTCACTCCGATCGATATGATCGGCCTGGAAGTCGGCTACCGGCTGATTCCGCTGGTGGACCGCAATCAGGGTGGTCAGTTGCTGGCGCGGATCAAGGGCGTACGCAAAAAGCTGTCCCAGGATCTGGGCTTCCTGATGCCGACCGTGCATATCCGTGACAACCTCGACCTGGCGCCGAGCGCCTACCGCCTGACCCTGATGGGGGTGATCCTCGCTGAGGCGGAAATTTACCCGGACCGCGAACTGGCAATCAATCCGGGCCAGGTCTACGGTACGCTCAACGGCATTACCGCCAAAGATCCGGCTTTCGGTCTGGAGGCGGTCTGGATCGAAGTCAGCCAGCGTGCCCAGGCCCAATCCCTCGGTTACACCGTGGTCGATGCCAGTACGGTAGTGGCAACCCACTTGAACCAGATTTTGTACAAGCACTCGAGCGAGTTGATCGGTCACGAAGAAGTGCAGCAACTCATGCAATTGTTGGCAAAAAGCTCACCAAAACTGGCCGAAGAGCTGGTGCCGGGTGTGGTGTCGCTGTCGCAGCTGCTCAAAGTATTGCAGGCTTTGCTGGCCGAGCAGGTGCCAGTACGGGACATTCGCAGCATTGCCGAAGCCATCGCAAACAATGCCAGCAAGAGTCAAGATACTGCCGCGCTGGTGGCCGCGGTGCGCGTCGGTGTATCCCGCGCAATCGTCCAAAGCATTGTAGGGACTGACTCCGAGCTACCAGTGATCACCCTGGAGCCAAGGTTGGAACAAATATTGCTCAATAGTCTTCAGAAGGCAGGACAAGGCTCGGAAGAGGGCGTTCTGCTGGAGCCAAGCATGGCTGAGAAACTGCAGCGCTCGTTGATCGATGCGGCGCAGCGTCAGGAAATGCAAGGTCAACCGGTGATTCTGTTGGTAGCCGGTCCGGTTCGCGCGATGCTGTCGCGATTCGGCCGATTGGCAGTCCCGGGTTTGCATGTGTTGGCTTACCAGGAAATTCCTGACAACAAGCAAGTGACCATCGTTGCGACAGTAGGGCCCAACGGCTGAGGTAGTGGTTTATGCAAGTTAAGCGTTTTTTCGCCGCCGATATGCGTCAGGCCATGAAACTGGTTCGTGATGAGCTGGGCGCTGATGCCGCCATCATTGGCAACCGCCGGATCGCCGGGGGTGTCGAGCTGACGGCTGCCCTGGATTACAAATTATCGGCGCTGGCCCCGCGCGTTCCGAACATGGAACTCGAAGACGAGCTGCGCAAGACCCAATCGCGGATCGTCACCGCCCAGGCCGAACTGAGCCTGCGCAGCGATGGCGAGAGCGATAACTCCACCAATCGCCAATTGTTCGCCGGCCTGCCACTGACCGCCGCCGAGCCGCTGATCGAGCCGACCTACACCGAACCCCGTCGTCCTGCACCGGCAGCGGCACCTGCCACCGGTGGCGTAGACCCACGGGCGTTCGACTCGATGCGTTTCGAACTCAACAGCCTGCGCGAACTGATGGAAGTGCAACTCGGCTCCCTGGCCTGGAATCAGCTGCAAGGCAGCCGTCCGGCCCAGGCCAATCTTTGGCGTCGCCTGCAACGCATTGGTCTGTCCGGCCCGTTGTCGCGGGATTTGCTGGCGCTGATTGCCGATATTGAAGAACCTCGTCAGGCCTGGCGCATGTTGCTGGCACACCTGGCGCGGATGATCGCCACACCGGAAATCGAGCCTCTGGAAGAGGGCGGCGTGATTGCCATGGTCGGCCCTGCCGGCATGGGCAAGACCACCACCCTGGCCAAACTCGCGGCCCGTTACGTGCTCAAGTACGGCGCGCAGAATATCGCGCTGGTCAGCATGGACAGCTACCGCATTGGTGCTCAGGAACAACTCAAGACGTTGGGCCGGATCCTCAATGTGTCGGTGACGCATGTCGATCCGGGTCAGTCGCTGGTACAGGCGCTGGAGCCGTTGCTGCGCAAACGCGTGGTGCTGATCGATACCGCGGGCCTTCAGGCCAGCGATCCGGCACTGCGCATGCAGCTCGAAAGCCTGGCCGGTCGTGGCATCAAATCGAAAAATTATCTGGTTTTGGCAACCACCAGCCAGAAACAGGTTCTAACGGCCGCTTATCACAGTTACAAGCGTTGTGGGCTCGCTGGCTGCATCCTGACTAAACTGGATGAAACGGCAAGTCTGGGCGAGGTGTTGAGCCTGGCCATCAGTCATGAATTACCGGTGGCCTACCTGACCGATGGCCCGCGGATTCCGGATGATTTGCATCTGCCGCGTCGTCATCAGTTAGTCAGTCGCGCCGTCAGCGTGCAAATGCAAGAAGAACCCAGCGAAGAAGCCATGGCTGACATGTTCGCTGATATTTACCACAGCCCGACCAAGCAGGTCGGCTGAGGTATTAAATGAACAGTTTTTGTACCTACATCGATGGTCTGCCATGCATTGTTCAGTTAGTGAACGCGCAGCCAGTAATGTGGCCTCCGTCTAAGTAAGACAAGGTAAAGAAAATTCATGGGCAGCATGCATCCCGTACAGGTGATCGCGGTGACCGGCGGCAAAGGTGGCGTCGGGAAGACTAACGTGTCAGTGAACTTGTCCCTGGCTCTAGCTGAGCTCGGCCGGCGCGTCATGCTGCTGGACGCCGATCTGGGGCTGGCGAACGTCGACGTCCTGCTGGGACTGACACCCAAACGTACTTTGGCCGACGTGATCGAAGGCCGCTGCGAGCTGCGCGACGTACTGTTGCAAGGCCCTGGCGGCATCCGCATCGTCCCGGCCGCGTCCGGCACACAGAGCATGGTTCATTTGAGCCCGGCTCAACACGCCGGCCTGATCCAGGCGTTCAGCGATATCGGCGACAACCTCGACGTGCTGGTGATCGACACCGCTGCGGGCATTGGTGACTCGGTAGTCAGTTTCGTTCGCGCAGCGCAAGAAGTCTTGCTGGTGGTCTGCGACGAACCGACCTCGATCACAGATGCCTACGCACTGATCAAACTGCTGAACCGCGATTACGGCATGAACCGCTTCCGCGTCCTGGCCAACATGGCCCAGAGCCCGCAAGAAGGTCGCAACCTGTTCGCCAAGTTGACCAAGGTCACGGATCGCTTCCTCGACGTCGCCTTACAATACGTCGGCGCGGTGCCTTACGACGAAAGTGTGCGCAAGGCTGTGCAGAAGCAGCGCGCCGTTTACGAAGCCTTCCCGCGGTCCAAGTGTTCACTGGCGTTCAAGGCGATTGCACAGAAGGTCGATACCTGGCCGCTGCCTGCGAACCCGCGTGGGCACCTGGAGTTTTTCGTCGAGCGCCTCGTGCAACAAACCGCAGGACCTGTGCTATGACAGCCAGTGGCTACAACCTCTACAAGAAGTCGGCACGTGACGCGCAGTACGAGCTGATCGAGCGTTACGCGCCACTGGTTAAACGCATTGCCTACCACTTGCTGGCGCGTCTGCCAGCCAGTGTTCAGGTTGAAGATCTGATCCAGGCCGGGATGATCGGCCTGCTTGAAGTGTCGACCAAATACGACGCCAGCAAAGGCGCGAGTTTCGAGACGTACGCGGGCATACGAATCCGTGGCGCGATGCTCGACGAAGTACGCAAGGGGGACTGGGCGCCACGTTCGGTCCACCGCAATACCCGGATGGTCAGCGACGCAATTCGCTCTATTGAAGCTAAAACCGGCCGTGACGCTAAAGATCACGAGGTTGCGGCCGAACTCCAATTGAGTCTCGACGATTATTACGGGATTTTGAACGACACCCTGGGCAGCCGCTTGTTCAGTTTCGACGATCTGTTGCAGGACGGCGAACACGAAGGGCTGCACGAGGATGGCGCCAGTGCTCATCTCGAGCCGTCACGCGATCTGGAAGATGAACGCTTCCAGGCGGCGCTGGCGGACGCGATTGCCAATTTGCCGGAGCGTGAGCGACTGGTGTTGGCGCTGTACTACGACGAAGAGTTGAATCTCAAGGAAATCGGTGAGGTCCTGGGGGTCAGCGAATCTCGGGTCAGCCAGTTACACAGCCAGTGCGCGGCCCGTTTGCGGGGGCGTTTGGGGGAGTGGCGAGCGCGCTGAAGGCAGTGTGGGGACACTGCGAACGCGGCGGGTGGGGTGTTGAACCGTACCGGTCCCGATCTGTTGTGCTCCAGACAGTCATTGAGTGCTTTGCCGGATTGATTGAAATGGCGCGTCCAGGTGCTGGGCGCGTTTAAGACTGCTTGGAGGTCGAATTGGACAAGAACATGAAAATCCTCATCGTTGATGACTTCTCAACGATGCGGCGGATCATTAAAAACCTGTTGCGTGACCTTGGGTTCACCAACACGGTCGAGGCCGACGATGGCACTACTGCCATTCCGGTTCTCAACAGCGGCAGCATCGACTTTCTGGTAACAGACTGGAACATGCCTGGCATGACCGGTATCGACCTGCTGCGCCACGTGCGTGCCGATGAAAAGCTCAAGCACCTGCCGGTGCTGATGGTGACCGCTGAAGCCAAGCGCGAGCAGATCATCGAGGCAGCCCAGGCCGGTGTTAACGGCTATGTGGTCAAGCCCTTCACGGCCCAGGCGTTAAAAGAAAAAATCGAGAAGATTTTCGAACGCATCGGTTGATGTGCGAAGCCACTGCGCCACGGGGGAGCTATGGAGCATAACGAGTCTTCACAGGGCGATTTCGAATCGACTCTGAAAAAACACGCGGTCGAACTGGTCGAAAGCCTTGAAAAAGGCAGGTTCGGCGACGCTGTGCAACTGATCCATGAGCTCAATCAGACCCGTGACCGTGGCCTGTATCAGGAAGTGGGCAAGCTCACTCGCGAGCTGCATAGCGCGATCGTCAATTTCCAGATTGACCCGCACATGCCGCAAGCCGAGGAAGTCTCGCAGATCACGGATGCCACCGAGCGTCTGGGTTATGTGGTCAAGCTGACCGAGGCTGCTGCCAACCGCACCATGGACCTGGTGGAAAACGCCACGCCGCTGGTCAACGGCCTGAGCAACGAAGCCCAGGCCTTGAGCACCGACTGGGGACGGTTCATGCGTCGCGAAGTCGGGGCTGAAGAGTTCCGCGAGTTGGCTCGGCGAGTCGACGGTTTCCTGACACGCAGCAGCGAAGACAATCGCGTTGTGTCGAGCAACCTCAACGACATTCTGCTCGCTCAGGATTACCAGGACCTCACCGGTCAGGTGATCAAGCGTGTGACCCAATTGGTCACCGAAGTTGAAAGCAACCTGCTCAAGCTCGTGCTTATGGCCAGTCAGGTGGACCGCTTTGCGGGCATCGAACATGACCGTGAAGCGATGCTGGCAGAAAAAGATCCGCAAAAACATCTCTCTCAGGGTGAAGGTCCGCAGATTCATGCCGATAAAAGAGAAGACGTTGTGTCCGGTCAGGACGATGTGGACGATTTGCTATCCAGTCTTGGATTTTAGGTTTTTAGGTTTTTAGACCTTTAGGAGCACCCCCTTAATGAGCTTCGGCGCCGATGAAGAGATCCTTCAGGATTTCCTGGTTGAGGCCGGCGAGATTCTAGAGCAACTGTCCGAACAGCTGGTCGAGCTTGAAAGCCGACCTGATGATGCGGACTTGCTCAATGCAATTTTTCGCGGTTTTCACACTGTAAAAGGAGGCGCCGGCTTCCTCCAGCTCAACGAGCTGGTGGAGTGCTGTCACATCGCCGAGAACGTGTTCGACATCCTGCGCAAGGGTGAACGTCGCGTCGACTCGGAACTGATGGACGTGGTTCTCGAAGCGCTGGATGCGGTGAACGGCATGTTTACCGAAGTCCGCGAGCGCAGCCCGATCACGGCTGCCACTCCAGAATTGCTTGCGGCACTGGCCCGTCTGGCCGAACCGCAAACCGCCGATGAAACGGCACCGGTCGCCGAAGTGGTGGAAGAACCTGCCGCCGAGAGCGAATCGGGAGACATCACCGATAACGAATTCGAACAACTGCTGGACTCGCTGAACGCCGTCAAGGCTCAGGCAGAAGCCCCGGCAGCTGTGCCAGCGCCGAGCAGCAATGCAGCGGGCAGCGACGAAATTACCGATGCCGAGTTCGAGTCGTTGCTCGATCAACTGCACGGTAAAGGCCAGTTCGCCGTCGATGCGGTAGCCCCGGCGCCAGCCGCACCGGCTACCCCGAAAGCGGCAGGCGACAGCTCCGATATCACCGACGACGAGTTCGAAGCACTGCTCGATCAGTTGCACGGCAAGGGTAACTTTGCCGTTGATGCGCTGGAATCGGCGATTGCTGCGGTCCCGGCCCCGGCTGCGCCCACCGCTAAAGCGGCTGGCGGCGATCTGATCTCCGATCACGAGTTCGAATCGCTGCTCGACGAATTGCACGGCAAAGGCAAGTTCACTGAAGTCGGTACCGCGTCGGGCGCCAGCGCTTCGGTTGCGGCGCCAATTGCCAAGGCTGTTGCACCGAAACCCGTTGCCAAAGCGCCCGAGCCTAAAGCCGAAGCGCCGAAGTCTGTCGCTGCTGCACCGGCTCCAGCTCGTGCGCCGTCCGCGCCGCCACCGGAAAAACCGGCCAGCGAAGCCGAGACCACCGTGCGGGTCGATACCGCGCGTCTCGACGAAATCATGAACATGGTCGGCGAGTTGGTACTGGTGCGTAACCGCTTGGTCCGTCTGGGCCTCAACAGCGGCGACGAAGCCATGTCCAAGGCCGTGTCGAACCTCGATGTGGTCACGGCCGATCTGCAAACCGCGGTCATGAAGACCCGGATGCAACCGATCAAGAAGGTCTTCGGGCGCTTCCCGCGTCTGGTTCGCGACCTGGCTCGCCAGCTCAAGAAAGAGATCAACCTGGAACTGGTCGGCGAAGAAACCGACCTCGACAAGAACCTCGTCGAGGCCTTGGCCGACCCGCTGGTCCACTTGGTGCGCAACTCGGTCGACCACGGTATCGAAGAGCCGGCCGAACGCGAAGCGATGGGCAAGCCTCGCAGCGGCAAGGTGATCCTGTCCGCTGAACAGGAAGGCGACCACATCCTGCTGTCGATCTCCGATGACGGCAAGGGCATGGACGCCGATGTTCTGCGCGGCATTGCCGTGAAGAAAGGCTTGATGGACAAGGATGCAGCAGATCGCCTCAGCGAGTCCGACTGCTTCAACTTGATCTTCGCGCCGGGTTTCTCGACCAAGACCGAAATTTCCGATGTCTCCGGACGCGGCGTGGGCATGGACGTGGTGAAAACCAAGATCGCCCAGCTCAACGGCACCATCAACATCTACTCGACCAAGGGCAAAGGCTCGAAGATTGTCATCAAGGTCCCGTTGACCCTGGCGATCATGCCGACGCTGATGGTCATGCTCGGCAACCAGGCGTTTGCGTTCCCGCTGGTGAACGTCAACGAGATCTTCCACCTCGACCTGTCGCGCACCAACGTGGTGGACGGCCAGGAAGTGGTGATCGTGCGGGACAAGGCACTGCCATTGTTCTACCTCAAACGCTGGCTCGTCGCTTCCGCCGCTCACGAAGAGCAGCGCGAGGGCCATGTGGTGATCCTTTCGGTGGGCACTCAGCGGATCGGCTTCGTCGTCGATCAACTGGTGGGCCAGGAAGAAGTGGTCATCAAGCCATTGGGCAAAATGCTCCAGGGAACCCCGGGCATGTCCGGCGCCACCATCACCGGTGACGGCCGCATTGCGCTGATTCTCGATGTTCCGAGCATGCTCAAGCGTTACGCCGCACGGCGTATTTGATTCTGGTGGGGCGGGGCGACTAAGCCTCGCTCCGTCTAACGGAGTGTTTATGGCAGTTAAAGTCCTGGTGGTGGACGATTCGGGGTTTTTCCGCCGCCGCGTCTCGGAAATTCTTTCAGCGGATCCGAATATCCAGGTCGTCGGCACGGCGACCAACGGAAAAGAGGCGATTGATCAGGCGCTGGCCCTCAAGCCAGACGTGATCACCATGGATTACGAGATGCCGATGATGGATGGCATCACGGCGGTGCGGCACATCATGCAGCGCTGCCCGACCCCGGTATTGATGTTCTCCTCGCTGACCCACGAAGGCGCTCGGGTAACCCTCGACGCGCTGGACGCTGGCGCGGTGGATTTCCTGCCGAAGAATTTCGAAGACATCTCCCGCAATCCGGAGAAGGTCAAGCAACTGCTGTGCGAGAAGATTCTCAGCATCTCGCGCAGTAACCGTCGCGCCAACACCTACAGCGCTCCGGCGCCTGTCGCCGCACCCGCCCCGACGCCTGCACCTTCGAGCGTCAGCAGCTACGGCAGCAGCGCGCCTGCGCGTCCGGCACCGGCTCCGATTGCGCCGCGTACCCACGCGCCAGCCTCGTCGTCGCCAACGCCGAAACGCAAAGCCTACAAACTGGTCGCCATCGGTACATCCACTGGCGGCCCTGTTGCCCTGCAGCGGGTGCTGACCCAATTGCCGGCGAACTTCCCTGCACCGATCGTATTGATTCAGCACATGCCGGCCGCCTTTACCAAGGCCTTTGCCGAGCGTCTGGACAAGCTCTGCCGCATCAGCGTCAAGGAAGCCGAGGATGGCGACATCCTGCGTCCGGGCCTGGCGTTGCTGGCGCCGGGTGGCAAGCAAATGATGATCGACGGCCGTGGCGCGGTGAAAATCCTCCCGGGCGACGAACGTCTGAACTACAAGCCGTGCGTGGACATCACCTTTGGTTCCGCGGCCAAGTCTTACGGTGACAAAGTTCTGGCGGTCGTATTGACCGGCATGGGCGCCGATGGTCGCGAAGGCGCGCGTCTGCTCAAGCAGGGCGGCAGTGCAATCTGGGCTCAGGATGAAGCCAGCTGCGTGATCTACGGCATGCCGATGGCCATCGTCAAAGCCGAACTCGCCGATGCGGTGTACGGCCTGGACGATATTGGCAAGCATCTGGTCGAGGCTTGTATCTGATGGATGTGTTAAGCCTTATCGGGATCATCCTGGCGTTTGTCGCCATCATAGGCGGCAACTACCTTGAAGGCGGCCACCTCGGCGCCCTGGCCAACGGCCCGGCGGCGTTGATCGTTATCGGCGGAACCGTGGGTGCGGCGCTGCTGCAGTCACCGATGAGCGCCTTCAAACGCTCCATGCAGATTCTGGCCTGGATCCTGTTCCCTCCACGCATCGACCTCGCCGGTGGCGTCGATCGCGTCGTCAACTGGAGCCTGACCGCACGCAAGGAAGGCCTGCTGGGTCTGGAAGGAGTGGCCGACGCCGAATCGGACAACTACTCGCGCAAAGGCCTGCAACTGCTGGTGGACGGCGCCGAGCCGGAAGCGATTCGCAGCATTCTTGAGGTGGATTTCTACACCCAGGAAAGCCGCGACATCGAAGCCGCCAAAGTCTTCGAAAGCATGGGCGGCTACGCGCCGACCATCGGCATCATCGGTGCGGTGATGGGCCTGATCCACGTGATGGGTAACCTGGCCGATCCATCGCAACTGGGTAGCGGCATTGCCGTGGCCTTTGTCGCGACCATCTACGGCGTGGCCAGTGCCAACCTGGTGCTGCTGCCGATTGCCGCCAAACTCAAGTCCGTCGCTTTGCGGCAGTCGCGTTATCGCGAAATGTTGTTGGAAGGGATCCTGTCGATCGCCGAAGGTGAAAACCCTCGCTCTATTGAGCTGAAGCTTCAGGGCTTCATGGATTGATGGGGGTAATGGACTATGGCTCGTCGCCGGCAACCTGAAGAACATGTAAACCATGAACGTTGGCTGGTTTCGTACGCCGACTTCATTACGTTGCTGTTCGCTTTCTTCGTCGTGATGTATTCGATCTCTTCGATCAACGAAGGCAAGTACAAGGTTATTTCCGAAGCGCTGATCGGGGTCTTTACCGACTCCGACCGCGCCCTCAAGCCGATCCCGATCGGCGACGAGCGACCGAAGACCGTGACCCCGGCCAAGCCGCTGGTTAAAGACGCCGAGCAGGCCGACGCGGGTATCGCGGGTGCCAGCGATCCGCTCAAAAGCATCGCCGACGACATCAGCGCCGCGTTCGGCGACCTGATCAGCTCCAACCAGATGACCATTCGCGGCAATGAGCTGTGGGTCGAGATCGAACTCAATTCCAGCCTGTTGTTCGGCAGCGGCGACGCCATGCCCAGTGACATCGCGTTCAACATCATCGACAAGGTTGCCGCGATTCTGAAGCCGTTCGACAACCCGATTCACGTCGAAGGTTTCACTGACGATCAACCGATCCGCACCGCGCAATACCCGACCAACTGGGAGCTGTCCTCGGCCCGTTCGGCGAGCATCGTGCGCATGCTGGCGATGCAGGGTGTGAACCCCGGTCGCTTGGCGTCGGTGGGTTACGGCGAGTTCCAGCCAGTGGCCAACAACGCCACTGCCGAGGGGCGGGCGCGTAACCGTCGCGTGGTGCTGGTGGTGTCACGAAATCTCGATGTACGCCGCAGCCTCACGGGTACCGGAACCGCCAATGCGCATCCGGATGCCGCGTTGAAGCGTGCTGGCACACAAACTGCACCGACCCCGGTCAAGTCGCCGGGACGAGAGAGTGCCGTCAATTCTCCGTCACCCGCATTAATACGTTGAGCTTTTCCTCGGTCGACCATTTCGACCGGGAGGAACAATCCGAATGAGAGTCTGGGCAGTCGCCAATCAAAAGGGTGGTGTTGGTAAAACCACTTCCTCTATCGCTTTAGCCGGTTTACTGGCCGAGGCGGGCAAGCGCGTGGTTGTGGTCGATCTCGACCCGCACGGCTCCATGACCAGCTACTTCGGTTACGACCCCGACAGCCTGGAACACAGCAGCTACGATCTGTTCCTGCACAAGGGCAGTGTGCCGCAAGGTTTGCCCGGTCAGTTGTTGTTGCCCACCAGCCACGAGAGTATTTCCCTGTTGCCGTCGAGCACCGCACTCGCGACCCTCGAGCGCCAGTCGCCGGGGCAGAGTGGCTTGGGCCTGGTGATTGCCAAGAGCCTGGCGCAACTTTGGCAGGACTTCGATTACGCCGTGATCGACAGCCCGCCGTTACTCGGCCTGCTGATGGTCAATGCCTTGGCGGCGAGCCAGCAATTGGTGATACCGGTGCAGACCGAACACCTGGCGGTCAAAGGCCTGGAACGCATGGTCAATACCCTGGCGATGATCAACCGTTCGCGTAAACAGGCGCTGCCGTTCAGCATCGTGCCGACCCTGTTCGACCGCCGCACGCAGGCGTCCCTCGGCACGCTGCGGGTGTTGCGCGACAAATATCCGGAAGAAATCTGGCAGGGCTACATCCCGGTCGATACCCGCTTGCGTGACGCCAGCCGTGCCGGCGTGACGCCTTCGCAGTTCGACGGCAAGAGCCGTGGGGTGCTGGCTTATCGCGCGTTGCTCAAGCATTTGCTGGCCGCACAACTTGTCCCGGCGGTGGCCTGATGAACCCAATTCCTGTAGGAGCTGCCGCAGGCTGCGATCTTTTGATCTTGCTTTGTAACACCTTCGAATCCGCCAAAAGATCGCAGCCTTCGGCAGCTCCTACGGTGGTGCGCGCATGAACCGGCCGGTAAAAATCACCTCGCGCCCGCAACTGGCTCTCCAGTCTTATCTGGACAGCTTGCTGATGGAGGCGACTGAAGAGTTGCCGCCGGAAATCGAAGCACTGGTTGAAGTCATCGAGGTTGTCGAAGCGGTCGAGGTTGAGGCAGCGCTGGACGAGTTCCAGGCTGCGGTGCTCGAAGAACAGGCCCGGGATGCGCAAAAACCTGGCGCCGTCGCCGCGCCCGCAGCAGCGCCAGTCGCCGAGAAAGCACCGGTAGCCGTGATCGAAGCACCAGCGCCGGTTCTCGCACCGATCTCGACCATCGCCCCGCTGCTGCAAGCCTTGGTGCCACCGGTGGTCGAAGTCCACCTGCCACCGAGCAACACGCCACCACCAGTGGAAACCGATGGTCGCCCGTCCTGGGCTGCCGAACCGTTCGAATGTCTGTTGTTCGACGTCGCCGGGTTGACCCTGGCGGTGCCGCTGGTGTGTCTGGGCTCGATTTATTCTTTGGCCGGTCACGAGCTGACACCGCTGTTCGGTCAGCCGGAATGGTTCCTCGGGATTCTGCCAAGCCAGGCCGGCAACCTGAAAGTATTGGACACCGCGCGTTGGGTCATGCCCGACCGTTACCGCGACGATTTCCGTCAGGGCCTGCAATACGTTATTTCGGTTCAGGGCTACGAATGGGGGCTGGCGGTGCATCAGGT